>JAQBWJ010000446.1 GCA_027625215.1 Candidatus Poribacteria bacterium | reverse complement strand
CAGTGACCTCGACTACAGGGGTGAAGGTATACGCATATCAAAGCGACTCGATCTCCCAATGGGCGAGCGAAGTGATCGCCTTCAGTTCCCAATACTCATCGGGAGGTTGGTCTGCGGCGCAGATGTTGGGAGAACCAAACACCTTCGGCTACGGCGATATTCCAACCTCGTGGACAGCGAATACACCGAACGGAAGCATCGAATATGTCACGCTCGGATATTCGATCCCCGTCTACGCAAATGGCGCGTTGATCCGCGAGACGTTCGGAAACGGATTCGTCACGCTGATCGAGACGCTCGGCGTGGATGACATCTACCGTACCGTGTGGGCTGGGACAGATGACAGTCAACCGGGCTCGCCCGTCGATTTTGTCGTGTCGTGGCCCACGACCTCGTATTCGGTGGCGGGGTTGCGTATCACAATCGACACGAACCACGATCTGGGCGCATGGGAAGAGATCGACGCGATTCAACTATACGGAACGCTTGAAGGGGCGGGTTCCGGCGATCCTGTCTTGTCAATCGGCGACACGACGGTGAGCGAAAGCGCGGGCTCCGCGACGCTGACCGTCCACATGCTGCCGACAGCGGATTCGACCGTCACGGTGGACTACGCGACGACGGACGGCACGGCAGTCGGCGGCGCGGACTATACCGTTGTCTCCGGCACGTTGACATTTGACCCGGGCGAGTACGAGAAGACGATTACGGTGTCGATTACGGACGACGACATCCGCGAAGGCGACGAGACGGTGTTGACGCTCTTGTCGAACGCGACGGGCGGAGCGTCCATCTCGAACGGCGTCGGGACGCTCACCATTGAGAACGACGACCCCGACCCGACCGTCACCATCGCCGACGCGAGCGCGGAAGAAGGCGACGCGGTCGTCTTCACGCTGACGCTCTCAAACCCGCGCGACTTGCAGACGACCGTTCAGTACGCGACATCGGACGGCACGGCGACGGCGGGTGACGACTATACGCCCGTCACGGGCGCGGCGACGTTTGAGCCGAACGCGACGACGACGACCATTTCGGTGACGGCGCTGCTCGACACGCTGGCTGAAGAGAGCGAGACGTTCACGCTGACGCTCTCAGACCCTGAGGGGATCGTGTTCGGCGGCGCGGACGTGCTCACGGCGACGGGCACGATTCTCTTGAACGACGCGGGCGTCAAGTTGTCGGCTCTCGATACGGTCGTGGTAGAAGGCGATGAGGGTTCGACGGACTTGATCGTGCTGGTGTCGTTGTCGAGCGAGAGCGTGCAGACGGTGACGGTCGATTACGCGACGCAGGACGGCACGGCGACGGCGGACTCGGACTACGGAGCCGTCTCCGGCACGTTGGAGATCGCGGCGGGCGTGTTGGAGGGGACGATCATCGTTCCAATCTTGGGTGACACGCTGGACGAACTGTTGGAAACGTTCACGATTCACCTGTCGAACCCCACGAACGCCGAGATCGAGAAGGCGATTGCGACCGTCTCGATCCGCGACAACGACGGCGCACCGACACTTGCGATTGACGACGCAACCGTGTCGGAATCGGAGGGAACGGCGACGTTTACCGTCACTCGAACGGGCGCGTCGACGCGCGTCGTCACGGTGAACTACGCGACCGTGAGCGGCACCGCTCAGGCGACGACCGATTTCACCCCGACCATCGGAACGCTCACATTCGAGACGAACGAAACGACGAAGACGATCACCGTCGGCATCGTGAACGACTCGCGGCATGAAGCGGAGGAACGGTTCTTCGTCGTGCTGCGAGGCGCGCAGTACGGAACGATCTCGCGGGCGCAGGGCGTCGGCACGATCCAGGACGACGACGATGCCACCGCGATCACGATTGTGACGCCGACAAACGGGCAGTCGTTCCCCATCGGGACGACGAGCGTCACGTTACAGGTGGCGTTCACGAACCACGACGGCGGTTGGCGATGGAAGCGCGGCGCCGAGTTCGATCCATCGAACCCGACGGACGGCAACTTCGTGACGCAAGGCGACACCGCCACCGTGAGCGGGCTGCGGTCGGGCGAGGTGGCGCGGTTGACCGTCGCGCTGACGGACGCCGATTCAAACTTGATTCGCCCTCTCGTCACGGAGACGGTGACGTTCGCCGTCGGGCGGTCGGTTGACCCCAACTCAAGAGAGTTCGCCTACAGCCTGCCGCAGGGGTTGAGTCTGTGGTCGCCCGCGTTGGACACGCAGTTCCTGCACACCGACGACCGTTCGCTGAACGTGTTGGAGGACGGCGGGCTTCAGGCGCGCCATCTGATTCAGGTCGGCTCGACCATCGTCATTCGCATGGAGAACGGGCTGTTCGAGACGGTCATCGGGCGAGACGGAAAACTGCTGTTCGGCGACGACTTTGCGATTGAGGCGGGGGACGCCTACGTCGTCAACATGATGTACTCCGGCGGCTTCGTGATGGAAGGCTTGGCGCACGGCGAGTTGGTCGGCGACCCGGTGCTGTCCGCGCCTTCCGCCTCTGTGTCATCCGACGCGACGCTGCCGCCTGTGTGGGCGTTCGCGGTTGGGGTGACGGCTCCGGCGACGGCGTTGCCCGACGGGACGGCGTTGCGCGTCGTGAACGCGCGGACGGGCGATGCGGTCTGGTCGCGGATGGACGCGCATAAACGGTTCTTGGCGACGTTTGCGGACGTTTCCCATAAACCCGTCGTGCGTGAAGGCGATCTGCTCGTGTTCGACTTCGTGACGCGCGAGGGGTACTCGTTGGGGATGCGGACGCAGACGCGCGTCGGCGCGGACGATCTGCGACAGGCGTTCGCCACGTTCGAGATGACCGTTCAACCCGAAGCGGCGAGGCTGCTGCCCAACTACCCCAACCCGTTCAACCCGGAGACATGGGTCCCGTTTGAACTGAACGAAGCGTCCGACGTGACGATGCGACTGTATTCGATGGACGGTTCGTTGGTGAAGACGCTGCAACTGGGCTACCGCGAGGCGGGGGATCATCTCGGTCGCGGCGAAGCGGGCTATTGGGACGGGCGGAACGAGTTTGGGGAGCCCGCGAGCAGCGGGTTGTACCTCGTGGAACTGCGGGCGGGTCGATATCGCGCGGTGAGGCGCGTGCTGCTCGCCAAGTAACTACCCCCTCGTGTGGGGAAGTCTGGAGTTCTCCTCCCCTTGCAGGGGAGGATCAAGGAGGGGTCGGTCAAAACGAACGCATCTTGTTGAAACGACTTATCGTGACTTGATCGCATCGACCCCTTTCTCACCTTCCCCTGCAAGGGGAAGGGACTTGGAGCGCGCCCCCGTGCCTACCTCCTACACAACCATTTCCAGCACGAAATAGTGTCCCGGATTCCACGACTGACAGATCAGGTACGTGCTCCCCTTGTGTTCATGCCAAATGACATTGTGCAGGTGATCGACGGGTTCGACGCCCAACTCCTCCTTCGGGCGCACCGTTGAGAGCAGTTCGTGCGTCTCGCCGTCGAGGATGTAGATGGGCGCGGGGCGTCCCTGTTCGGGGTCGTCGAGGCTGCCGATCACCGCGAGCCACCGCCCGTTCACCTTGCCGTAGTCGATCCCGCAGGGGCGCGAGCCTTGCGGAAGCCTGCTTGTCTCGATGTAGGAGCCGTCGAACCCGTACAGTTCGATCCGCGACAACGCGCGGTCCGCAA
>JAQBWJ010000445.1 GCA_027625215.1 Candidatus Poribacteria bacterium | reverse complement strand
CGAAGGTTGTAGGCGCAGAAGGGCGTTTTCGTCTCGGTGTCGGTGAGCCGTTTCCATTCGACGCCGCGCGAGAACTGTCGACAGTGGGCGCGGAAGGCGTCGTCGGTTGGATAATCGGTGGGAAAGTGGTCGAGGAACGATTCCCAAGAGTGATACGGAATGAGCGCGTCCGGCAGGCTGAACGGGAAGTCGAGACCAACCACCGCGTCGGGAGCGTTTGCGAGGAAGTCGACCAGCGCGATCATCGCCGCGTCGCGCCCGACGGCGTTCTCCACTCGCTCCGCAATCGGCGCGCACCGTTCGATCCGCAACCCGTCGTTATCGGGAACGCCTTCAGCGATCCAGACTTTGCGTCCGGCGTCCTTCCCGCCGCTGAAATCGACCCCGACGATACGACCCAACCGCTCTCCTTCCGGCGGATGTGTTGGGGGGACAACCGTCCGGTCGCCCCCCTAACACACCGCTCCGTTATCGGTCGGTGCCGAAGGCGTGGCGAAGGAGGCTGACGGCGGGCTGTTCGATGACCCCCGCGCCCTTCATCGCCTCTTTCAGGTCGTCCGACCCGGCGAACATCCGAGCGGAGTCGACGTTCTTCCAGAACAGAAACACGACGACTTCGTTCTCCTTGCCGTTCGGCTTCAGCAAGGCGTACCCGCCGTTCGATCCGGCTTTGGCGCGCATTTCACCATGCTCTTGGAACGCCTTGAGCCACGGTTCCATCCGCTCGACTTTGTGATGCACCATCAACGCCGCATCGCCGATCTCAAACTCCTTCATCTCGGACGCCTGACGGATGGAGTCGCCCTTAACCATCCACGCCGTCCCTTCGCCGACGACGCCCGCCTTCTTCATCGCTTCCGCCAAATCTTCGGAATGAAAGAACTGTTCCGCGCGATCCTCATTGCGGAACTGGAGGGCGACCGTCACCGTGTTCGGCTTCTCCGCGCTGCGCCAAACGTTCGCGCCCATCGAGCCGAATTCGCCGCGCATCCCCGCGTGTTCGCGGAACGCGCCCGCCCATACATCGAAATCCTCCACCTCATGCCGCACGATGGCGACGACGGCGGGCATTTCGTCCTCGTGTTCGCCTTCCATCTCGCTCATGCGACGCTCCGGTTGGCGATCCATGCCGCCTTCACGACGTTCGCGGTCGGGACGATCCATGCCGCCTTCACGACGTTCGCGGTCGGGGCGATCTCCCTCAGGGCGCATTCGGTCGGGGCGTTCGCCTTCTTCCGACCCGCGCTCGCGGCGCGTCTCCATGCCGCCCATCCGACCGCGCATGTCGTCGCCGCCCATCGAGGGCATCAGCATCCGATTCATCATGTCGCGCATCGGGCGGTCGCCGCCGTCCCCGCCGCCCATCGGTTGCATGTCCACGAGCAGGGGCGAGTGATGCCAGTGCGCCAATTTCCACTGACCTTCGATCTTTCGCCAGACCGCCGTCGCCCGCCAGACGCCGCGCGTGGCGCCTTTGCCCGGCTGAACAACGACGCCGGACAGATACCCCGTCGTATAAGCCGCCGTATCGCCGAGCAGTTGCGCGCCCGTCGGGATCAAACGCAGTTGGACGCGGTAGCCCGATTCGGTCATCGCGCGCGCCGTCGGGACATCGAAGCCTTGCAGGATGCCGTTGTCTTCGCCGAAGCCCATCGCCTCGGGCGCGAAGTGTTTGAGCATCGCTTCCGTTTTTTGACCGTTCCACGCCTCCATAATCGCGCCGCTGACCTCTTGCAGCGCGGCGAGATCGCCTTCATGGTGATTGGCGCGGGCGGTTGCCGCCAGAATCAACAGGGCGAAAAACGTGAGAAACCGTTTCATTCGTCGCTCTCCTTCCAAATCTGTCCGCACACGGCGGTAGGCGTTTCGGTGGTAAGGGCGATTGTCGGCGTTTGTTGGAGAGGTGTCAATCAAGCGACCGCTCATAGACCGCGCAACACCGCCGCGCGTGAACCTGCGCTCATCGAACTTGAACGCCGCCCCCGCCGCATGGTAGAGATTGTCGAGGCGTTCAATTCTGGTTTGAAAACTTCATCGACTGCCGACAGGGCTCCGGTTTTGGCGCAGGTATCACTCAAAGGGATCAGCAAGCGGTTCGGCGCGTTCGAGGCACTCAAACCGTTCGATCTCGACGCGCGCGATGGCGAGTTCCTCTCGTTCCTCGGACCCTCCGGCTGCGGTAAAACGACGACGCTGCGGATCGTCGCGGGACTCGAAACTCCCACAACGGGCGAGGTCTACTTTGACGAGGAACCCGTCACGAAACTTCCGCCCGCCGACCGACATATTGCGATGGTCTTCCAATTGAACGCGCTCTACCCCTATCTCGACGTGCGCGAGAACATCGCGTTCCCGCTTCGGGCGCAACGGTTGGGCGAGTCGGTGATTCGGGAGCGCGTCGGCAACGTCGCGGAACTGCTCGGCATCTCGCATCTGCTTGACCTTCACGCCTCCGAAGTCCATCCCGCCGAAGGGCAGCGTATCGCCATCGCCAAAGCGATTGTCAGCGAGCCGCGCGTCTTTCTCTTGGACGAGCCGTTCTCCCACCTCGACGCTCACATGCGCGCCCGGATGCGCGCCGAGTTGAAGCACCTCCACGAATCGCTGCGACGCACGATGCTGTTCGTGACGCACGATCAGGCGGAGGCGTTGGCGTTGTCCGACCGGATCGCGGTGATGCGTCAGGGCGAGATCGTCCAACTCGGCACGCCGGAGGAGATTTTTCACGCGCCGACGGATCAGTATGTCGCCGAGTTCGTCGGCACGCCGCCGATCAATCTGCTCCCGGCGCGGTTCGTCGAGACGAACGGGTTGCGCGGTCTTCAGATCGCCGGTACGACGTTGTCGCTCGCGCGGGCGACCAGCCGGTCGCCTCTACACGGAGGCGGCGTCGGGCAACGTTGGGGGAAGGCGGACGGGGTGACATTCGCCGTGCGACCGCGTTACGTCGGCGTCGAACCGCTGAACGGGCAACCGACCGACGACGCGCTCATGGGGAAGGTTGAGGTGGTCGAACCGATGGGGCGCGAAACGCTCGTTCACGCGCGACTGACCGACAAACTCGTGGCGCGCGCGTTGATCCCGTACCACCAACGTCACCGGGAGGGCGACGCGGTTCGGATCACGTTTCAGGAGGAGCGCGTCCTGCTGTTCGATTCGGAGACGGGACACGCCCTATGAGCCGATTCATCACCCCAACGATGCGAAAACGGATCGAGTGGGGCGCGATCATCCTCGCCCTCAGCGGCATCGCCTTGATGATGCAGCCGTTCACTCAGACGCTGTTTCTGCCGGGTTTCTGGCTGCTGCTGGTCGCGGGAATCGTCTATGTGGGGACAACGTTCTGGCGTCCCGAACGGCTCTCGTGGACGCGCGCGCTGACCGTCATCGGGATCGTCTTCGTCGTGTTGATCCTGATTCTGACCCTGAGCGTCGCGCTCGTCCCCGTCATGTTGTGAACGCTCTGTCACATCGGAGAAAGTCACCTGGTGTCGTTCTGAGCGAATGCGAAGAACCCTCGTCCCAACAGGTTGATCGAGAGAACATTCACGCCGAGCCCACCAATGGGGCTAGAGATTCTTCGGCAGGAGCCTCAGTGGTCTATTTCGGAGTACTCTTGCGGTTTTCGCAGGTTCCCCAGCGATCGGGTTTGGCA
>JAQBWJ010000444.1 GCA_027625215.1 Candidatus Poribacteria bacterium | reverse complement strand
CGTTCACGCACTCCGAGTTCTGGTTCGGAGCGAGGAAGTCGGGTGAAGAAGCGGGTGAATCGACGTGGTATTGGACGAATGGCGAGCCGTGGGGCTACGCCGCGTGGAGAGAGGCGCACAAGCCGGGATCCAACGACGGGGGGCTCACGTCCCTATGGTTCCCCGATAACCCGCTTAGAGCGCTATCACATGAAGGGTTCATGTGGCTCAGTCGCCATCCTCGTACCGATGGGATCGGGTATTTGATCGAGTTCGATGCGCCTGAATCGTTCTTCGTCAGCGATGACATGGACGGGCGAGAGTAGCCCTTTCCTCGTTTCCACGCACGAAACCCAGTCCGATAAACCCGCACGGCGACCGGAACCTCACCCCTTGTCCTATCAAAACCCAACTTCTATAAAAAAAGAGTTGCACGCGAACCTTTATTCTATTAAGATAGATTCGTTCTGAGATTGAACCGTCGGTTTTCACGCCGACGAACGGGGAAGTACTGAGGGAATCGGCTGCACCCTCCCAGAAAACAGACACGCGATTCTGCTGATGCCTTTTGTGTTCGCGCACTTGCAAGGTAAGTCGTCGGAGTGTGTCTGTGGCAATTATATAAAAGTATTACATCTGTTTTGAATATGATCCAGTAGGACGGAATACGACGATGATGTGCGCCGCAAGATGTAGACGACGCAGCGCTCATCGACCAACGAAAGGGGACGTACCGATGTTCCGCAAAATGACTGTGATGGCGATGGCGGCTGTGTTGCTTCTGACGTTGTCCGCGACGGACGCAGTCGCCGTGCCCGAGAAGGCGAAAGCCGTATTGACAACGGTATTCGCTTCCCCGTTTGGCGCCAGCACTGCGTCGTACACCTACGGATACGGATATCACGTGCCCGGCAATCAGCAACCAGACCTACGAACGCTCTTTTACGATGATGCGCCGACGGTGAACCTAAACAATAATCTCTACTTCGTGACGTTGAGCGGCGGAATGGCGGTCCAACTTTATGCGGACATCAACTTCGGCGGCGCGTCAAGGACGCTGACTGCGGCAGGCGAGCACAATCTGGCGAGCCTTAATAATTTCGGCGGGGTCGCATCATCCGTCAAGTTCTGGAATCCCGTTCCCGTAATAGACGCAACGGTTTCAAACCCGCCCAACCTCGCTAACGCCCTTTTGTACCAACATAATTTCGGCGACGTCTACATGCCGACCTTGCAAGGCGCGCCACCCATCTCGGTGACGTTCACACTTGGGAATGTCATAGGCTGGAATTCCTCGTTAGCTCCAGACATGATCTGGGAAATGGCGGGCGTGTCGCCAGGGCTGTCGTTCAACGTGGCAAGCGGGACAATTGACGCGAACACAACGACCCCGCTAGCGATAACGAATGGCACGCAGATCACCGCCACCTACACTCCGGCTGGACCGGGTCCATTCGACGTGACGTTCTTAATCGCGACGAACTCCTCGGCATTCCCCGGCGGCGAGGGCGACTATAGGTTCCGAATGACCGGAAATGTCCATGATTTCCAGTCCGTATTTATCCAGCCGTCGGTCGGTCAGAACGGCGCCGTGAACATCGCCGCCGACGCACCCGCGTCCGACCCGCACCGAACGATCTCTGTCGAGTCCTGGCTCAAACACCCAAGCGCGACCATCAACGACTACCAGTGGCAGCAACAGCCTCGCAGCGTTGCCGCACCGACCGGCGCTTGGGTGTCGGGTACGAAAAGTTGGCTGTTTGACCCGTCCAACGGACCCGGCGATTATCGCGTGTTTGTGCGCGCGAAAACGAATCACAATGTCTATACGGACCCGCTCAATATTCCGGTGACGGTGTGGGAGCGCCCAGCGATCCTCGATACGCCATTGACCGTCCCGGCAAATCAATGGTTCGCCGATGACGCGCAGGTCGCTGCTCGCTACTATTCGCAAGTCGGCACGCCGATCCCACTTTCCGCTGCATCCTCGAGCGGCAACCCGGACTTAACTTACGCCTCTCATACCCAAAGTTCGAAGTACGGCAACGGCGCCCTCAACCCGAACGGGACGACTGCGTACCCCCTCGATACTATCGATGCGATCAACCGCTTCACACCCGCGCGTACGGTTTCCTTATGGTTCCGGACCGCCAATGTGAATCAGAATGCGGTGCTGTTCGAGGAAGGAGGTGGCTCCAACGGACTGTCGATCTACCTGGACGGCGGACTCCTCCGCGCGGGCGCGTGGACGAACGACATCCCGTTTGGGTGGCACAGCCTGTCCGGCGTCACGGCGAACATCTGGCATCATGTCGCATTCACGTTGGGGGAATCGTCGCCCGGCAATTTCGTCACGAATCTTTGGTTGAACGGCGTCGCAAGCGGGGCGATTCCAGGCGCATCCCCGATTCTCACACACGGCGGTACGAACGGGTACGCAGGTTACGTGACATCGACGCGGACCCACACGGGGTCGTTGTCGTCCAGCAGCGGGTTGAGATTTACCGGCAGCCTCGATGAACTCGCGCTGTTTTCCCGAATGTTGTCTTCGTCGGAGATCGTTGCCACCGCCAACTCGAGCGCCGGTTCGATGGATTGGGACGCGAACGGCATGATCTATTTGGACAAGTTCGAGTTCCCCGGCGCGGCGTTCGAGCAGAACGTGGCGAGCCAGTACATCTGGTATCAAGTTCAAGGGAATCGGGGCTCGACCATCGGGACTCAAAACGCGGGCGCTCCATTGAATCACTCGTTCCCGACGGCAACGACCAGCGGCAAACTCTATGTCTACGGAATATCACGGCTTGGGATGCGTACGGTGGAAAAAGCCTTCAACCTGCGTATCTATCCGCAAATCACCGTCACCGCGAACGATGTGACAGGTCGTCCGCTTTCTTCGACCACCTTGAACGGTTCGACAAACAGCAGTCAGTTCTCGAGCGGCGGTTCTTCGGTCAGTTATACGTGGAAGGTCGACTCAAACGGAGACGGCGTGATCAACGCGACGGTTGTCGAGGATGTTTCTCAACTGTCATCGTTCTACGAATGGGGGATCGATGGCGATTACCCCATCGAGTTGACGATGTCTGTCGGAACGTTCGAGGGAGCGGTCTACACGAAGAGCGACACGGCGACCGCTCAAATCGCGTCCGGCAGACCGACGGCGGATGCGGGAGGTCCCTATCGCGGTGGGATCACGGGCGGCAACGACACTCCCATCCGACTGCTGGGCAATACGTCAAACCCCGTGCCGTCCGTCGACATCGGCAGTTTGGTGGAATGGGACTGGACTCGCGGTCCGACGCACGAGGGGATTGCCCTCAATGGGTCGTCGCATTTCGCAACGACGTACAACGGGATACTCGGCACGGCGGCTCGATCCGTTGTCGCGTGGGTCAAAACGTCGCAGTCGTCAAACGCAATCGTGTCATGGGGCTCCGGGGCGACCGGCGGCAAATGGGACATGCGGATGACGAACTTGGGGCTGTTGTACCTTCAAACAGGTGGAGGTTCCGTGTGGGGAGGCCCACGGATCGACAACGGGGCATGGCATCACGTTGCAATCGTGTTGCCGGAAGTGGCCTCCCCGACGACCAGCGACATCGTGTTCTATATCGACGGTGTTCGCTATGACTCGTCTGTCCTCGAAGAAACGCATGAGATCATCAACACGGCG
>JAQBWJ010000443.1 GCA_027625215.1 Candidatus Poribacteria bacterium | reverse complement strand
ATCATCTTCGTGCGCGTGTGCACCGTCGCGCTGCCCAAATGCGGAACGATGAGGCAGTTTTCCAACGCCAACAACGGATGGTCCGTGTTGATCGGTTCCGGGTCGGTCACGTCGAGGGCGGCGGCGCGGATTGAGCCGTTTTTGAGGGCGTTGTACAGCGCGTCATGATCGACCACCCCGCCCCGCGCGACGTTCACGAGGGTCACCGTCGGCTTCATCAGCCCCAACTCGCGCGCGCCGATGAGGTGGCGCGTCTCCGGCGACATGGGGGTGTGGAGCGTCACGAAGTCCGACTCGCGGAGGAGCGTGTCGAGGTCGGCGTAGGTCATTCCGAGTTCGCGTTCCCAGTCCTCGCGGCGGGTGCGCTTGTGGTAAAGCACCTTCATGTCGAAGCCTTGCGCGCGTTTCGCCACCGCATAGCCGATCCGCCCCATGCCGACGATGCCGATGGTCATGCCGTGAACGTCGTGTCCCCAGAAGATGTTCGGGTCGTAGTACATCCACTCGCCGCGCTGGACATAGCGGTTCGACGGGACGACCGTTCTCGCCGACGCGAGCAGGAGGGCGAACGTCATGTCGGCGGTCGCGTCGCTGAGGATGCCGGGCGTGTTGCCGACGGCAATCCCGCGCCGACGCGCCGCTTCCTTGTCGATATGGTCGATGCCCACGCCGATGTTCGAGATGACCTTCAGGTTGGACGCGGTCGCCATCATCGCGTCGGTGACGGGTTCGTGCCCGTAGGTCATCAGCCCGTCGAGTGCGGCGATGCGGTCGGCGATAGGCGGCGACTGGGCGCTCGTGTGCCAGAGGTCGATGTCGCACGTCTCGCGCAGTCGGGCGACGATCTCGCCGGGGATGGGTCGGCTGATGAAGACGTTGGGTTTGTTCGGCAACGGTTTCCTCCTTATCGCGTTCCGTGATACGTTGTGGGCAAGTCGTATTGTGCCGCCGACACGCCCGAAGGGACAACGCCCACCATGAGTTCATTGGATGCCACCGTCGCCCGAAAACAGTTGATCGAGGAAGGCTATGTCGTCTTCCCGCAGGTGCTGGACGCCGAGATGCTGCGCCGCACCACCGAAACGTGCGACCGCCACATCGACGCGCTGCCACCCGAACATTTCGCCGCGCAACGCTCCACCGGCACGATGATCGGGTTGTTTGACGACCCGTTTTTCACGGAGTTAGTCGCCTATCGACCCGCGCTGGATGCGCTTGCGTCGATGGGGTTCGAGCGACCCACGTTTTCGTCGGGGTACGTCATCTCGAAGCCGCCCCAGAGTCCCCCGCTGTTTTGGCATCAGGACTGGTGGGGCTGGAACGACCCACACAGTTACCAACCGCTGCCGCAGCAACTGTTCCTGATGTACTACTTGGTCGATACGACGCCGCATAACGGATGTCTTCGGTTGATCCCACGATCCCACCTCTACCGACACGCGATGCACGACATCGTGCCGGACGCGCATACCGACGACTTGCGGCGGGCGGAAGACCTGTCGCACCCCGCCTACAACGACATCGAGGGGCAAATCGACGTGACGGTGAAGGCGGGCGACTTGGTCATCGGCGATTCACGCATCCTGCACGCCTCGCGCGCGAATCAGTCCGACACGCGGCGGACGGTCATCACGCTTTGGTTTCACCCGATCTACGACGAACTGCCGGAAGCGATGCGCGCCGCCATCGGTCGCCGCAACCGTCCGCGAGACGAATGGGCGGCGAAGGCTCCGTTCGACATGGCGCGCCTCATTCCGACGTACGAGGGCGATGCAGAACCGTTGGGGTGGAATCGGATACCCGGCGACCGTCTTTCTCACGCCTAGTCGGAGCCATGCTCCGTGGGGCAAGGCGCTCTTCCTCATGTGAGACGATGATTTAACATACTCGTAACAATAAGGCGTGTCTGAGATCGTTGTTCCGCGAATGCGTTTGCCGTACGGTGTAATCTCGATGGCAAGAGGTTCGAATCGTTTCTCATTAAGAAAGAGGCACGGTCATGCGAATTGTGACACGTTCGACAATCCTGCGTTGGGGTTTCGGTCTGTTTCTGATCGCGGCGGTCGTGTTCGTGGAACGCGTGTCGGCTCAAACGGCGATTCTGGCGGCGTGGCAGTTTGACGAAGGTTCCGGCAACACGGCGTCGGACGGATCAGGAGGCGGGTTCGACGGCGAGATCACCGGAGCGAAATGGGTCAACGGGAAGTTCGGCGGCGCGCTCGAGTTTAACGGAGACGGCGACAACGTCTTCATCCCGTTCGACGAGAAACAGAACCTCGATACAGTGACGATTGCGGCGTGGGTCTATCCTGAAAGATGGAACCCCGACCTGAACGCGATCGCCCAAAAATGGGAAGACGGCACGAACAAACGACAGTATCAAATAACGATCTACCAGCAGAAGGCGTGGTGGTATACCTCCACCACCGGGGGCGACTTCCCGCGCACCGATTTGGCGGCGGCGGTCATCAACACGAACGAATGGGTGCACCTCGTCGGCACGTACGACGGCGCGACGATGCGCGTCTACGTGAACGGCGTGCTCGATGAGGAAAAGGTGCAAGCCGCCGGGCTGTTCAAATCCGACATCGGGATGCAAATCGGCGGTTACGGCCCCAACTCTCCGGTGAAATATAACCAGAACCGCCACTTCGCCGGGGTGATCGATGAAGTGTACGTCTTTTCCGATGCGATCACGGCGTCGGAAGTCAGAGACCTGATGGCAGGTCCGCTTCGCGCAGTCGAGCCGAAGGGGAAACTCCCGACGATTTGGAGCGAGCTGAAGTCTCAACGTTGACCATGATCTGAACGAAACGACCTTCGCCTGACAACTCGGTGGGGGTCGTTTCGCGTACCGACGACGTGTTTCGGACGGGCGTGGCGGTGGAGACTCGTTGCTCTTAGCGCATCGGCTGCGCGAACGATGCCCAAAACATTAATGAAGGAGATCCAATGGACACGATTCGGTGGGGAATACTCGGAACGGGTAATATCGCCAAACAGTTCGCGCGGGGGTTGACGGCGTTGGACGACGCGAAACTCGTCGCGGTCGGATCGCGTACGCAGGAATCCGCCGACAAGTTTGCCGATCAGTTCGATGCGCCTCGTCGCCATGCGTCGTACGAGGCGTTGGTGAACGATCCCAACGTGGATGCGATCTATGTAGCGACGCCGCATCCGTTCCACTGTGAGAACACGCTCCTGTGCATCGACGCCGGGAAAGCGGTCCTCTGCGAGAAGCCGTTTGCGATCAACGACGCTGAAGCGAAACGCATGATCGACGCGGCGCGGTCGAAGGGCATCTTTCTGATGGAGGCGATGTGGTCGCGGTTCTTCCCGCTGATGGTCGATGTGCGGCGGCGCATCGCGGAAGGAGAAATCGGCAACGTGCGGATGATGACGGCGGACTTCGGGTTTCGCGTCGGGACGGTCAACCCGAAGAGTCGGCTGTTCGACCCGGCGTTGGGCGGCGGCGCGTTGTTGGATGTTGGGGTGTACCCGGTGTCGTTGGCGTCGATGGTGTTTGGGAACGCGACTCGGATTGCGACGCTGGCGAATCTTGGGGAAACGGGCGTCGATGAGGAGGCGGGCATTGTGCTCGGCTACGAGGGCGGGCAGATCGCGGCACTGCATACGGCGGTGCGCGTCACAACGCCGCAGG
>JAQBWJ010000442.1 GCA_027625215.1 Candidatus Poribacteria bacterium | reverse complement strand
CAGTTGTCTTCGATCAGGCCCATCCCGTCCGCCTTGCATCGCGCGGCGATCACGTCGAGGTCGTCGCAGAAGCCGAGCAGGTTCGTGATGAACAGCGCGTCGAGCGGTTGCTGGTCCAACACCGCGTTGAGCGTGCGGGAGGAAACGTTCAGCGTGTCCAGTTCGATATCGACGGGTACGGGTCGCAGCCCCAGTGTGATAAGCGGCATCACGTTCGTCGCCCATGTCGTTGCCGAGAAGCCGACGCGGTCTCCCGGTTTCAGCCGACCCAGATTCATCAACGCCTGAATCAGCGCGAGGTTCGCGGAACTGCCGCTGTTGACGAGCACGCAGTCCTCATGCCCGATTTTCGCGGCGAACGCCTCTTCGTACTCCCGACACTTCGCCCCCATGCTGAGCGTCTGCGCGTCCGCCAAAAACTCGATGAGGCGGCGTTTCGTGTCCGCTTCGTTGTAGAACGTCGATTTGATCAACCGAATCATCGAACGCCTTTCCTCAACCAAACCACTCACCACTCAAACGCCCTTGCCATCAGGCGGACATGAACTTCCGATACGATTCATCCAGCACGCGCGCCATGTTCTTCCACGAATGCGCGTGCGCCAGTTCGAGGCTGCGCTCGCCCATCGCCGTCGCCTCGTCTTCCGGCAGCGACAGAAAGCCGTCGATCATCTCTCGCAACGCCGTCCGCGATCCCGCAGAAAACGCCAGTCCGTTGCCATGCTTGCGGATCAACAGCCCCATTTCGGCGACATCGCTCGCCAAGATCGGCTTTCCGTACGCCGTCGCAATCGAGAACGGTCCCGCGCCTGTTCGATAGATCGGTTTGTATGGTAGCACGACCGCGTCCGCCGCGCTAAAATAGAGCGTCACTTCTTCGTCGGGAATATACCCCAAATAGGGAAAGATCGACGCCTTCGATCCTGATTGTTCCACCCGCGACCGCGCCTCCGCGATCAACGCCTCCGTGTTCTTCATCCCCTTGCCCGCAATCATCAGCCCGAACGTCGATTTCACGTCCGGCAACACGGCGAGCAGGTCGTCCAGCCCTTTTTCTGGACGCACCATCCCGAACGACAGGATCAACGGCAGCTCGGCAGGGAGGTTCAGTTTCGCGCGCGCTTCGTGTTTTGAGACCGCGTCCGTCGCCACATCCGCCCCGTACGGGGTGATGACCACCTTCTGCGGGGCGATGCGGCAGTGCTCCGAGTTCCGCGCCTTGTGCGATTCGCCGTGCACGTTCGCAAACCGCCCGCCGTTCCGCATGATCCACTCGTACGCCCGCCGCTGCCGCGACTTATACCACCCTTTGATCGGGTTCGACCGATAAAAGCCGGGATCGAAGTCCGCGTTGTGAATCGTGATCGCCAGCGGCAACGCGCGCGCCGCCTCGTGCTGCTGCATGAACGTCATCAGCGTGAGCGGCTCGCAGTTGAAGAATTGGATCGCGTCGAACCGTTCCCGTGCGTGCAGTTCGAGAATCTTGTGCAGGAAGAAGCGGCATTGCGCGGAAAGCGTCGTCGCGTGCCAAACGGCGAGGTCCATCGTCGGGGAGAGACGACGCAGCGCGTTCAGCGCCGCGTTGATCGGCGCGGGATAGTCCGCCTCGAACGTGTATGTGATGAGTTTGAACGCGGGATCGCCTTCCACCCAGTTCTTCGGGTCGAAGCCGTCCTCCGTGAGTACCGTCACGTCGTTGCCCATCGTGCCGAGATGGTGAGCGATGGTCGCCAGATACACCCCGAAATGCCCCTGCCGCATCCCGTAGGGCTCAAAGATCAGCACTTTCATCGCGTTCCTCGTCGCCTCATGGTGAACCAACGCCCCGTCGTTCCGGTTAAAATATGACGCGCGATGATGGCAGGGGTCAAGGCTCTCTCCGACGACGGAGCCGCGCGCTTTTGAACGCGGTATGAGCGCACAAAGGCGCGGGGGTTTTGCGAACTTGACACCCCTCCCTTGATGACGGGTATACTTTGGGCTAGATTTGATGAGTACTAAGTAGATCGTCATAAGTTCCTGAACAGTCAACCAACCCCGTGTCATTCTGAGGAGCCTCCGTAGGAGGCGACGTGAGAATCTCGGTGTTTCCACAAACTTCTGACGACCCACTTAAGATTGAGAAGAAAGAACTCGCAATCTCAGACTCCACTGGGCGTCGGGACAGGCGCGTTGCGTGACGGGCGTCGAAAGGGAATATCGCCATGCAGGACCGCAAAATCATTCTTTTTGAAATCAACGAGGTGCCGTTCCGCATCATCGATGAGTTCTGCAAATGGCGTCCCGAATCGGCGTTGGCAAAATTTCTCACCCAATGCCGCCAGTACGAAACGTGGACGGACACCGAAGGCGAGTACCTGAACCCCTGGACGACGTGGCCCACCCTCCATCGCGGCATCTCCGACCACGCCCACCGACTCCACTATTTCGGGCAAGACCTGTCGGGACCCGACACGGAATATCCCCCGCTTTGGAAACTGCTCGCTCCGGCGGGCGTCAAAACGGGCGTCTTCGGCTCGCTTCACAGTTATCCGCTCCCCGACAGTTTTGACGGCTACGCCTTTTTCGTCCCCGACACCTTCGCCGCCGGAAGCGAATGCTTCCCCGCAGACCTCGAAGCGTTCCAGGACTTCAACCTGACGATGGCGCGGATGTCTGGGCGGAACGTGTCCAAACAGGTGGCTTGGCAGTCCGCCCTGAACTTCCTGGCGAAGATGCCCCAACTCGGCATCAAGGCGTCCACCGTCGCGGACACGGGCAAACAGGTGATCTCCGAGAAGTTGAACCCGACCCGCACCGTTCGCCGCCGCTCCTATCAGGCAGTGCTCGGTTTCGACGTGTTCATGAAGCAGGTCAACAAAACAAAACCCGACTTCGCCTCGTTCTTCTCGAACCACGTCGCCTCCTCGATGCACCGCTATTGGGCGGCGGCGTTCCCGGCGGACTACGAAACGTTCACCTACACGCAGGAGTGGGTCGAAACCTACGCGGACGAGATCGACTTTGCGATGTCCAAGTTCGATGAGATGTTCGCGCGCGTCGTCAGATTCGTCGACCGCAACCCCGACTACACGCTTTGGGTCGCGTCGAGCATGGGACAAGCGGCGGGAGAAGCGATGGCGATTGAGACGGAACTCAACGTCACCGACCCCGTCCAGTTCATGACAGGCATGGGTCTCCACGAAGGCGAGTGGGAAAAACGCGCCGCGATGGTCCCCGCCAACGCCGTCTTCGTGAACGAAAACAAGCAGGTCGAGTTCCGCGAACGGTTGAAGACGCTCGAAATCGCGGGCAAAAAAGTGACCTACGAAGAGCGCGAAAAAGGCTTCTTCTCGATCCTGTTCGGGCAGTACGACGTGCACAAGAAGGAGCCGTTCGCCTTGTTAAACGGCGAGCGCGTACCGCTGGAAAAACTTGGGCTAACCCCCGTCCCGATTCAGGACTCCACCAGCCGCAACGGGTTCCACATCCAGACGGGATCGCTGTTGGTCTACGACCCCAAGAACCGACCCAACGCGACGGAAGCGGCGGCGCGCCCGCAGATCGACTCAACGGAAATCGCCCCCGCGATCCTCCACAACTTCAATATCGATGCCCCAACGTACATGCCCAATGCCGCCCCCATCGGATAGGACGAATCCGGTCCCCCTCTCCCTTGACGGGAGAGGGGTTAGGGGT
>JAQBWJ010000441.1 GCA_027625215.1 Candidatus Poribacteria bacterium | reverse complement strand
CAACGCGGAATCGGCGCATCGTTTGTTGAATTCATCCGCGACCGCGCTCCATGCTTCCGACAATCAACAGTCGGGCGCTCAGAATACGGCGGTAGCGGCTCAAGCAACCGCGACTACGCCCGACGCATAGAACCCCCCCAACCACCATCAATCGGGAGGTAGCATTGTCGGAGATCGACAGCGCTACCTCAATCTATTCATGTTCTTGTATTCGGAGCCATCGCCCCAGTCCATGTCAATTTATTTACGTTACGCCTTGATCTGGCAGCTGTTCGGAGTATTCTCCGCAATGGCTCAGTCCGACCTTGACCAGTTGACGAGACGCACTGAGACATTGAGACACTTGGACGCTCGCTCTCTCGGTATGGGGATGTCGGAGGCGAATCAGCCGTCTGAGCGAGGCTTCTACTGGGGATCAAGCAATCTTGGAAGGTTGCCTGATATGACGGTTCGTGTCGCAACCGAGCCATCCGATTCGTTCGGCTCAACGGGAGTATTCGGGTCGGTCGCCGCGCCGATCAACGCGTTACGCGCGGGTCGCTTAGAATCATCCGGAGCAGGCGCGTTCGGCGCGCGATACTTTGGGTATGGTTCAACTATCACGGAAAGAAAAGAACGCGAGTTCGCCTTCTCCTACGGAACGCCACCGACACACGGACTGACGTTCGGTTTTGGCGGACGCTACATCAACCGTTCCATCAAAGTGGGTAGTTACAGTGGGATCGGACTCGATCTCGGCGGTCAGGGCGTTTGGGACGTGGGCACAAAGGGTTCAGCAAGGTTGGGTATCGCCGTGACCGATCTTGGAATGAGATTGCGAAACTCGAACGGCAAGGTCTTGGACGCCTCAGTCAGTCCGATGATCGCGGACGTTGAAGCGGCGTACACGCATCTCGGTCGCGCGACATTCGCTGCGGGGTACTCATACGTCGATGATTCGCGCCACGTTGCGGCAAGGCGTTCCATATGGGCAATCGGCGGGGAGTATTGGGCGATGGAAAACCGAATCGCCCTACGCGCCGGATACCGAACGACATTTCTAGCCGATGATCTGAACGACGGAGTATGGGCGCTTGGCGCGGGAGTTCACGCGGTCGGAGGCGCATTGGACTACTCGATGCGCGGCGGTGCGTCTCGTTCGACGGAACACATCCTCTCGATGGCTGTTCGATGGGCAGAGGCGGTCCAACCCGAA
Source organism: Candidatus Poribacteria bacterium (assembly GCA_027625215.1). GTDB lineage: Bacteria > Poribacteria > WGA-4E > JAQBWJ01. The sequence continues at coordinate 2,483 of JAQBWJ010000441.1, read as the reverse complement.
TCGCCCAAGCAGACAATGTTTGCCGAACCAAGCGAGACACTGATAACGGTGACGGTTCGTCAGGCGCGATTCATTCGGTCCGAAGGCTCTGCGACGTTCCATCTGACCCGCCTACCCGACCAAGCGCGTTTCGAGATCGTTTCCGCCGACGGAGTCACCGTCTGGGAATACGAACCGCGCAGCTCGGAAGCGATCCTTGAATGGAATGGTCGAGACCGCGCGGGAAATCCGGTCGCTGAAGGGTTTTACGAGTGGATGGTCGCCGTATCCGAACGGGTGATACGAAAAGGCGTCGTCCAACTTGTCGGCAACGACGCGCCCGTCGATACGAAAACGTCGAATTCGTTGCCGCCGTCACGACCGCCGATCAGCAAGATTCCGATAAGGTTTTCGGTTCCGATCTCAACGTTCCGTTTGGGTTCCGCCGAGTTTCGAGAATCGCAAAGCCCTTTCATCGCGGACGTATCCAATGCGTATGCAAAACGTCCGAATTCGCTTGTCTTGATCGAACCGACGGCGGTGGTATCAACGCCTCTTACTCAGTCGCGGATTGACGCAGTTTATCGCGCGTTGGCGGGTGCCAATGTGCCCATCGAACGTTTACGTAAGCAGGATTCCCCGTCTGTTGAACCGGACGACGCGCACGCTCCCGTTCAAATCGTATTGAAGGATGAGTCGGACATCCCGTGGAGCGCATGGCGTATCGTCGCGGGATCGTTTCGTGAAACCGACCGCGCGGACACGCTCGCCGCGCAACTCCGAACGAAGGGGTATGCCGCTAAGGTGGAAGCGGTTGAGATCGCGTCGGGGCGATGGTTTCGCGTTTCCGTCGACAGCATCTCGACCGAATCCGAAGCAAACCGGATCGCAGCGGCGATGCGTCAGGATATGGGCACCGACCCGATTGTCCGTCGAATGGAGTGACGCGCTTACTTGCCGCTCATTTGTCGGACTTGGCTGAGATTGCTTTGCGCTTCCGCAAAATTGGGGTCAATCTTTAAGGCGTTTTCAAACGCTTCAACCGCTTCATCATACCGACCCAACTCCGTACGAACGATACCCAAGTCATTCCATGCGCGTCCTCGCACCACAGGCTCCGCGTTTAGCGACAATACCTTCACATACATCGCTTCCGCCTGACCATATTCTTCTTTGGTGAGGTGGATCGCGCCGAGCATCGCATAAGCGCGCGCGTTCGTGGGGTCGAATCGCAGGACTTCGCGTACAGCGACCGCCGCCTCATCCAATCGTCCCGCCTCTGAATACATGCTGGCGAGCGACCCCTGAATCATCGTGAGTACGGGAGTCGGCGCGTCTTCCTCTTTAGCGACTCCCAACGCCTTGTTGTATGAATCGAGCGCTTTGTCCATGTCGCCGTTGTGTTGATATGTCTCGCCAACGGCAAGCAACACTTGGATATTGCGCGGGTCGATACGAAGCGCTTGTTCAAACCGAAGCACCGACTTATCTAGTTGCCCGACGGAACGATAGACAAGCGCGAGGTTGATGAGCGCCTCCACGTCGTTCGGGTCCTGACGCAATTGCTCCAAGAGCGGACGCTCAAATTCTTCCAGACCTTCATCAAACCCCTGCCTGGAAACAATGGCTACTTCTCGCAAATTGTAAGCGATAGTGGGGTCGGGGTTCAGCGTCAACGCCTCTTCATACAGGACGCGCGCTCGGTTGTAGTCGAGTCCCGCGTAGTGCGCCTGACCTTCGATCAGCAGTTGTGTCGCCGCGAAATACGTCGCCAACCGCTGTTGGATGACCTCTCTTTCTTGTGGATTTGAAAACCCCGTCAACAGCGGCATCACCGACTTGCGGTATGGCCGCAGCGCGTTGATATTCTCGACTTGCGTCGTCGTGATATCGCCCAAATTTGCGCCGAAGAACTCCAGGACAGGCTTGTCGTCCGTGTGGAGGGGTCCCACACCAACGAACTCGCGCGCCGACTCCGCGTCCATCAGGAACGAATCGAGCAGCGACCACGTCTCCAGATCGTCCTTCGCCAGGTCTGCGTCGACGGCTGCGTTCCGCGTCCGGTCGATCCACCGTTGAATGTCGATGGACTGAGGCGACTTCGTTCCGACGAGTATCAGGAAATCCGGCGTATACTTGTACCAAACGGTTGTATTCGGGAATACGTCGAGGAACGTGCGGATGATCGTCTTCAGGTGGCTGAGGGGAAGACGATGCAACGGCACCCACTGACTCATCACCCCGTCGTCCGTCAAGATCGACTCGCACAGTTCATAGAAATCTCGGCTGTAGATGCTCGAACTGCCGGAACTTACCAACGGATGGATAATCCCCGTCGAGATCATGTCGTACGTGCGATTCGTCGTGAGGATGTAGTTGCGACCGTCGTTGATGTGAAGATGAAACTTCGTCGAATCGAGAACGCCATCGTTCGCGTCGGTGAAGAACTCGCGGGCGGCTCGCGGCACGCCGGGAGCGATCTCTGCCGCGTCTACCTCCCCCCC
>JAQBWJ010000440.1 GCA_027625215.1 Candidatus Poribacteria bacterium | reverse complement strand
GCGAGCGGTGTGAACGCCAAGAAACGCGCCGACCCGGCTTCTCCGACCGACACGGTGTCGATAAGCGTGAGATTATCGCTGACGGCGGTGATCGTCACCAGACCCATCTCGTTCACGGGCCCGGAAACGGCGTTCGTCAGCGGGACCGACTGGACCCCCGGGTCTTCTTCAAGCGCCAAATCGTCGAGCTCGTTCATCGACGGCGGGTCGTTGATCGGCGCGACGATGATCGTCACCGTCGCGGGGTCGCTCGTCAACACGCCGTCGGAGACGATGAACTCAAATGAGTCGGGTCCGTAGTAGTCGGCGGCGGGCGTGTAGGTGGCGGTCGCTTGGCTGTCGTTCGCGTCGGCGTCGGTGAGCGCGACCGTGCCGCCGTTCACCGTCGTCAACGTGTCGACGGGCGAGCCGTCGTCAAGAAGGCTGAACGAAAGCGGTTGCGATTCGGGGTCAACGCCTGAGATCGTAATCGGCGTGCCGACGTCTTCATCGACCTCTTCACTGGTCGCGTTCGCGGTCGGCGGCGAGTTTGCGACATAGGCGAAGTTCAGAATCGCGTCGGTTTCATCGGACGACATCCCGATGGTCGACTCGTATGGCAAGTCTGCCAAGTATTCCACCATCGCAAGAGCGTCCGCTTCCTCGTCGCGCTGAACGGCAAGGTGGACGAGCGTGACGGAACCGCTGGGCGGGATTGTCACGTCGAACTGGATATCGATTCTCGCCGGATCTTCTACGTGCGCCCCGACTGATGTCGGCGTCCCCGACCCGCCGATCCCCGCGAACACATGCCCGACGCTAGCTGCAACGCCGCCTTCGCCGTCGGACGTCGCCGACGTCACAAACCAGTAGTCGGATGTGTCGAGTGTGAGATCGCCGGATGACGTTGCAGCGAGGGTAGAGCCCGCGCCGTAATAATACGCGCCGTCATAATACGCGCTGTACGTAACCGAAATGGTCAGCGGGTTAACCGTGTCCAGGTTGGTGAATACGTCCAAAAAGCGCGCGAATCCGGCGTCGTCAGGGACATATATTTTTCGTGTGAGATCAACCGTGACCGCGTACGGGTACGCCGAAATCGCGATTTCCCGCGCGATCCCGTCTCGAACATCCTCGCGGGTTCCGAGATTGTCCGTCTCGACGCCGTTATCATTTATAGTGATAGCGTTCAGGCTCGAGTTGTAATCATTCGTGTAGACGCCGGTTCCGTTCACATGCCACGTATAACCCAGTCCGTCCGTTATGTTCGCTTCCAACTGGACGGCGTCGATGACGTTTGCCGATACATAGACCTGAATGGGGACCCCCGCACCGTCATCGGTGATTGTGATCGTGCCTTCGTGAAACCCGACCGTCGAGGTGTTCATGGCGATAACCAAGTGGGCATAGCTACCCACGCGAAACACCGATGGCGCGATGACGACGAATACCGGATTATCAGACGTGGCCGCCAAGATACCGATGTCGGATAACCCGCTCAAGGATAGATCGACGTATTGGTAATTCTCTCCATCTTGTTGCGACGCTTCAACGGCTACATCCGCGAACGAAACCATCGAACTGTCTGTGCTTATGGACGTCGTCTCGTCGCCAACCAAAAAACTCGCGTTGTCTTGCACCGCAGGCTGCAGCACGTCGCCGTTCGAATCGACGAGCGTCACGTAGACGGTGTGGCTGACGCTTTCCGTCAACCCGGTCACGTAGACATACGTGCTCGACGGTTCGGGAATGCCGCCCGCCGCGCCGGACGACGGGAACGGCATGTCGAGTTGCCACGCCCAATAAGCGCCGGACGGCACGTTGCTCAACGCGACGTTCACCAGCACGCCGTTCGTGTTGCTCGCGATTTGATCCATCTGCGGATGAAGCAACGCGATGTTCGGGTCCACTCCGATGGGCGCGAAGTTCGTCAACGTAGCGAGTTCGCCGGAGTCCATTTCACCGAGCGCGTCGCCGCCGAGCGATTCCAACGTCATCGCGATGGACTGCGCCTCGGCAAGTGAACTGCGTTGCGCCGCGAAGTGCATCACCGTCGCTTGACCGTATGCGGGAACGGCCACCTCGTACGTATAGTCGACATCATCCTCACTCGGGTCGCCCGTTGTTGCGGTGGACACCGATGTCGGCGCGCCCGAACCGGCGATGACATGGACGACCACCGGATCGCCCCCGCCCGACCCGGTGGTCGAATCGTCCGTAATCAGCCAGTTGTCTGCCGTCGTGAAGGTCGTATCGCCCGACGACGTGTCGAGGACGGTCGTATTGCTGTCCGAACCGAGATTCGTGTAAATCTGGACTTGGACCGTCTGTGGCGTGCCCGTCGGGTTGCTGAGTATTTCGAGGAATCGCGCGAACGACGACGTCTGCGAGATGTAGACGCGACGTTCCACGTCCAGCACTCCATGTGTCGCATGTCCGACGGACACTTCGCCCGGATCGTCGACGGACCCACTATCGAAATAGGGAAACTGGGCGCCGTCGAGGTACAGCTCAAGCCCGCCATCATATGCGTCATTCGACCCGTCGTTGATGTAACCGCTGCCTTCGATGTCCCATTCGTAACCGAGACCATCGGTTGCATAAACCGTGAAGTTGACTTCGGTGGTTCCCTCGCCGTCGAACGCAATCGTCGTAAACCCACCGATGCCGTCATGCTCAATGGTGATCGTCCCGGAAACCGGACCCACCTGGGTCGGCAGGAACTTCAACACCAATTCTTCCGACATGCCGGAATAAATGATGCTTGGGTACGAGAGAATGACAATGCTCGAGTCGTCCGCGTACACGTCCAAGATCGAGATCGCGCCGTCCGCGTCGCCGTTAGCAAGGTACAACGTCGTCGTTGTACCGCTAATGAGGCTTGTTGACCCGAACGAGAGTCCTTCTTGACCCAATTCTTCTATGATCAACGTGCCGGGATTGGCGACGCTAAAACTATTTGAATCGCCTAATAACGGTTCATAGATCGTGCCGTCGGAGTCGTTCACAACCGCGACGTAGACGGTATACGAGAATCCCGACGACAATCCCGTGATGTTCGTGGACGCGACGCCCGCCCCGGGGTTGGTGCCCCCTGCGAAGCCGGTCGAGGGGAACGGCGTATTAAGAAGCCACTCCCAATGCGTGTCCGTTGGCAAGTTTCCGACAACGCTTAGGGTGGCGCCTGCGGTTTGAACGTGCGGCGCGAGCGTTGAGTTATCCGTCGGTTGATTGATCGCCAAGTACGCGACGCCGGTGCCGATGAGTTGGATCGCGTCGATCTGTTCCCACTCGTCCAAGTCGTGATCCGTATCGACGGTGATTCGAAGCCCCTTCACCGCGTACGTGGTCGTTTCCCAAGTGGCGACGAAGTCGACCGGCGTTCCGGGAAGGCTGTCGTCAACGCCTTCCCAAACGGTTTGGTATCCGTCGTTCAAGTCCACCGTTTCGATCATCACAACGAACCCGTTGCCGTCCGTTTCACGAATCAGCGCGCCGTACGCAAGAACGGGAAGATCGAACCCGACCGTGATGTATTCGATCGTGCCGATGTCGTTTTGAGAGGTCCATGCGGTTTCGATGTCGCCGTAATCGAACGTATCCGGTTCGCCCAGCGCCTGGTTTGCCGACCAACTGTCGGTGTCGTACTCCGAACTGAAGTCGATCACGTAACTTGCCCATTGTGACAATTCCGTGCCGACTTG
>JAQBWJ010000439.1 GCA_027625215.1 Candidatus Poribacteria bacterium | reverse complement strand
TACGCTGTCTCCTCCGTCGGTGGCGACCGCTGAACCGCATCCGCGACCCGATACACCGTCACCGCCCGATGGTTCGCGGCGACTTGATCCTCTGTGGCAAGTGCGCCCTTGCGATATAGCCGCCCGCACGCCGCCGACAGCATCGCGTCAGATACCGCCTTGCCGACGAAACGCCGCAGGTCGTTGAACGTCATCGCGCCGTGTTTGAGAACGAGCCGAACGATACGGTCGTCAAGCGGTTCGACAGTTCTCGACGTGCCGCGATCCCGGTCGGGTTCCTGCGACTTCGCGTAGACGATGTGCGATCCGCGACGCCAACCTTCAACGATATGCTGCGAGAGTGCCCAGTCGCCCCGCTCAACCTCGTCGCGGTCGTCCATCGACGCGAATAGCATCGCCATCGACAACGCCTTGCGCGGAAGTCGCCCGTAGTTGGGTTCGAGCGCGGGCGCACTCCATGCCCCATCGCGCCGTATATACGTGAGAGCGCGTTCGTAGGTGTAGTACAATTCAACTACTTCCGTTGATAGCGCGACTGTAAGCGGTTCCGTCGGTTCGACAATCGAGCGCGATCGTCCTGTCGGTTGCCCGTCTGCGTCCCGCATGTCCTCGAATGTGACGAGCGGAATGCCGAGCCGATCATGCCAGCGGTGTAATGGTGTCACGAGTGAATCCGGGTAGACGCGGTGCGCCGTTGGGAACCGCGCAAGGGACGGAACCGCGTCCGGCGGCACGGCGACGAAGTGGAACCGAGCATAGAACCCATCATGCCACATCGCGTCATTTCGCCCGGCGAAAGGCGCGAGGTCGGCGTAAGTCAGGTTGCCGAGAAGGGCGAGATACGGTCGCTCAACATGCACTTCGCCGCGACCGATGGTGTCGCTTCGGTAGTTCTGCGGGCAGTCGTAGAACCGGCGCAGAATCGAGTGAAACTCGGCGTAAGACGAGTCCCTTCGGTTCATCTTCCGCAGGTGTCCGCCGAACTCCTCGTAGAACCACCCACGCTGTCCGGCGAAAGCGATACGGTTCCTAACCCGCACGCGGCGTTCCTCGTCCATCCCGCCCAACTCGTACGAATCTTCCACCTGCATCCGGGCGACCAACGCTTGCGGCGTCGATTCGTCGGGCGCAAGGAAGAAATCAAGACCCGCTTCACGCAGTAGGCTTCGACCGATGTCGGTTGCCGTCGTCTTCGCCCAGTCGGTCGAATTGGCGACGAGCACCCCTTGATAGGGGGTGAACCGATCCCCGCCGAAGTCCGCCCGAACGCGCCGCGCCGCTACCGTCGCCATGATCCACGTCGCGATTGCGGTGTGAAAGTCGCCGAATGAGCGTGGCGATTCCCTCGACGCAAACTCGACGTATTCCGTCAGCCACGGACACGCGCCGTCTCGGTCATCCTCGACGCGACGCGCTTCTTCCGGCAATGGTGGAGCCTTCCAGTTCGGCGACTCGGCTTCGTCGTTCCGCGCCGCATTCGACACCTCCCGCCCGACGCTCGCAGGTCGCTCGATGACTTCGCGCGGTTCGTACTGGATGATCGCGGAGAGCCGTTTATCGAGCGTCTTGACGCGCATTTCGCCCTCGCTGAACGGCGGAGCGCAACGCTTCCCGAACGCGACCATCGCAGACCACGCCGCCGACTCCGAGAACCCGTTGTCCGCCAGTTTCCCGGTAAGCGAGAGCAGCGCGTCGTACCGTCCCGGTTCCGACGCGGACGGCACAGCGGCTTGATACGACAACGCCCGTTCGACTTCCTCAGTCGGCGACTCCATCCGCACAGGAACGCCCAAAGCCTGCGCCGCACGGATGCGCGTCTCATGTTCCGCCGACACCTGTTCATGCTCGTTTCGAGCCGCGTCCCTGTCGCGTGCCTTGGTGCGCTCATACGCGGTCAGACGGTCGTAGATCGTGTCCACCCATCCGGGTACGTCGTGAAGGCGAAGCGTCCGGTCTTTCTGCGAGGTCGGCAGCATAATCCATGTGTAGCAACCGACGTTTGTCTCCGTCGGTGGAAGGGGAACGCACGCCCCGAAGTGCTTCAGTTCGATGTTGGGGCAACCGATCTTCTTCGCCGTTTCCGCCGAGAGGTTGCGAAGGCGTTCCGGCGGACGGTCGCCCGTCGCAAAGAACAGGTGGACGCGCCCGCTCTGCGTTCGGGAGACGCCGTACGAGAGGGCGTCGAGTGACGCCCCCTCTCCGACAGCGTTGTTCAGGTGGTCGGACGCTTCCTCGAACGGAACGTCCACGTCCGCGACAAGCACGCCAGAGAACTCCGTCAGCAGTCCGACGCCGCGCGCCTGTTCCCAAACGTTGTCGGCGTCCCATTTCGCCACGTCACGCGCGTAGGCGTCGGGATCGTCGCGGTAGTGTTTCCACCTGAACATCGCACAGCGGTCTTCGTTCAGTGGGACAACCCACCATCCGAGTTGTCGGTAGCGTTTCGACCACGCCGCAAGACGGTCGCCGAGCGGATGCGTCATTGTCGGAGTCGTCATGCGCCCGCCTCCCGTCGTGCCGTTCTCCGGGAGGGATGCGCGAGTGCCTCAGCGAGTTCCTCAACTGCTTCCGGCTCAACACCGAGCGCGCGCGCAAGCCCGTTGATTGCCCGCAGTGACGGGCGGACGTGCCCTCGCTCGATCCGAGATATGTCGGATGCGCATAAACCGGCACGCGCGCCGAGTTCGGTCTGATTCAGCCCGGCGTAGTTTCTCAATTGCCGCAAAGACTTCATGACTCGTCTCCCTTCTTAGGAAAGGATGAATCATGCAAAGCGGAATATAATAGGAGTGAAATTACGGGCGGTAAATTGTCAGGTGGGTCGCGGCTCGTCGGGCAAATTGGCGAGAACTTCATCCCAGTTGGCGTAGCCGAAATCCTTCAACCATTTTCTCAGCGTTCGGTCCGTAACCTTCCACGTCGTAGGCACAGTCAATCGATGTCGTTGAATGTAAGCGGCGATGGTGTCCTGAGTCACGCTGTCGCCGTTTTGCAGCACACCGTCTCGTGCTGTTGCGACCACCTTAAGGAAGGCGTCTGCTGTGGCGAGCGCGCCTGTTCCTCTCGGTCGTCCGCCGCCGACACGCTGTCCTAACAACGTTCCTTGATACCACTTCGTCAGCCTGTCGGCGACGGTTCGCATCTCGGCGTCTGCGCCCTCTTGGAGGATGATCGGTGTTCCCCACGCCAAAAACGCACGCCCCTTCAGTTCCTCAAACGTCGCTTCGTCGAGTTCCTGAAACGTTCGGTCGGAGAGCGTATCCCGAACCTCGACCAGTCCCAAGAGTCGAACCGTCCCCCCGTCCACGCGACGTGTCAAAACAGCACCGAGCCACGCATCGGGTTCGTGGCATAGGATTAGCCCGTTACGCACGGGTTCGGGCGTCCCTTCGGGCGACGTGTTGGCAATATGCCAACCAAGCGGGTCGCCCGTTTCGCGCCATGCCTGTACGCTACGGCTTCCGATAGGCAGTGGGAAGGTTCCCGTCCACGTCTTGTATTGTTCCGGCAGTTCGCACGACCAGCCGAACGCCGCTCCCGCGAGATGTTCGGAAGGAAGATCGACGAGCTCGGATAGGTAGGAAATGGCGAATCGCTCGACGCTGATTCTTGCGTTGTAGTCGCACAAATGGTCGGGCTTCTGACCGTTCCCGATCCCGTCAAGGAAGGTATGGCACGGTGGGTCGCTTGG
>JAQBWJ010000438.1 GCA_027625215.1 Candidatus Poribacteria bacterium | reverse complement strand
CAACGTTCGGGTGAGCGTTCCCGCCTCGCCGCGAATCGTCATGTTCTGGACCGGCGCGTGCGGGTCGAGCTCCGAGTACCGGATTTCGGAGGCGTCGTTCAGCATCTGCGCGTACTCGACGCGCCGCGCCATTCCCGGCAGATGGACGTGTTGGAAGGGCCACGCGAACAAGTGCAGATAGAGTCGGTTCCCGTTCTGCGTGTAGCGGCAGTCGGGCGGCGGCGTGAACTGGCTGGCGGTGCAGCCGTAGATCGAGCGGTTGTGGACGCGCATCCACGCGCCGATGTCGCGCAGGCGTTCCACCGCGCGAGGCTCGAACTCGCCGCGACCGTTGGGTCCGACGTTTAACAAGACGTTTCCGCCCTTCGACACCGAGTCGATCAACATCTGAATCAGCATCTGCGACGGCTTCCAGTCGAGGTTGTCGCGGTGATAGCCCCAACTGCCGTTCAACGTTTGGCACGCCTCCCACACGACCCGCTTGCCGTCCACTTCGAGCCATTTGGCGGGTTGGTACTGCTCCGGCGTTTTTAAGTCGCCGCCGATCTCCAAACGGTCGTTCACAATGATCTTCGGCTGGAGTTCGCGCACCATCGCCATCAACCGCTCGGAGTCCCAGTCCGCCTTGCCTTTGCCCTTCGACCAACCCCAATCGCTGTTGGGGTAGGAGTAGTCGAACCACATGATGTCGATGTCGCCGAGACGGGTCAGGAGTTCCCGCGTCTGCGCGTGAAGGTACTCGCGGTATACAGCGATATCGCGTCCCTTCTCGCGCTCGCGGAAGGCGACGTTATCCCGCATCGGATGAAGCCCGTCGATGGGAAACTGAGGGTGATGCCAGTCGATGACGGAGTGATAAAACCCGGCGCGCAGTCCTTCGTTGCGGAAGGCTTCGACCATCGGTTTCAGGAGGTCTTTGCCGTGCGGGGTGTTCGTGGACTTGTAGTCCGTCACATCGGAGTCCCACATGCAGAAGCCGTCGTGATGTTTCGAGGTGACGACAAAGTACTTCATCCCGGCGTTCGCGGCTTCTTCCGCCCAGACGCGCGGATCGTAAAGGTCGGGGTCGAAGCGGTCAAAGTACTTTTGATAGTCCTCGTCCGAAATCTTCTCTCGGTTCTTGACCCATTCGTGGCGCGCGGGCAGCGAATAAATGCCCCAGTGGATGAACAATCCGAATCGGTCGTGGGTGAACCAAGTCGTGTCGCCTGCGGTCGGTTCCGGCTGAATCGGCATCCGTTGTCTCCCTTTGACATAAGCGTGTCATTGTCACGCCAGTCTACAAATATGGCAGACCGCTTCGCAACGCAAATGAATCATAGAGGCAAGTCAAATCGGATCGTCTCAATAAAGGTGCCCTTGTGGGTCAATGAGGACGCACCCGATTCCATCATCTTGTGAACGGCGTCATCGGCTATCCTGTCAATCGACTGTATGGGGACGTTGTGCGGTGCACGAGGAATCGGCGCCATCGGCGAACCGGAGTCGGTTGCTCCCTAAATTCGCGCGGGCGTTGTCGCGGAGTTTGACCACGCCGCGCGGTGTGATACACTCGCCGCGTCGTTCATTGCGAATGAGGGAGAGTTCATGGCTGGCAAGATTCGTTTGGGCTTCGTCGGGTGCGGATGGATGGGTCAGAACGCGCACATGGCGAACTATGCGACGATTGACGACTGCGAAATCGTTGCGCTCGCAGAGGGTCGTCCTGAGACGGCGAAGGCGGTCGCGGCAAAGTTTGGCATCCCGGAACTCTACGGCTCGCACCACGACTTGTTGGCGAACGCCGACGTGGATGCGGTGGTCGGGGTGATGGGGTTCCACCTGTTCAACCCGCTCGTGACGGACATTCTCAACGCCGGGAAGCCCGTCATCACTGAAAAGCCGATGTGCATTCGCCCCGACAACGGGCGTCGGTTGGCGGAATTGGCGGCGGCGAAGGACGTGCTCTACCAAATCGGCTACATGAAGCGGCACGATCCCGGCGCGAAGATGGTGCGCGAGACCGCGGCGAAGTGGAAGGCGTCCGGCGAATGCGGCGCGTTGCAGTACGTCCGCATCACGATGCCCTCCGGCGACTGGATCATGCAGCACGACCCGCCGATCAACAAAGGCGACGCGCCAACCCCCTACGAAGGTCAGGCTCCCGAATCCGCGCCGGAGTGGATGACGAAGGAACAGGGCAATCACTACATCGGATTTGTCAATTTCTACATCCATCAGGTGAACCTGACCCGCTACCTGATCGGCGAGGACTACGAGATCAAGTACGCCGACCCGCACGGGCGCACCTTCACGGCGGAGACGCCGAGCGGGGTCGTCGTCGTGCTGGAGATGTCGAGTTACGGGCTGCAACATCGGTGGGACGAGTTCTACACGCTCAACTTCGACGGCGGACAGATTCGTTTGGAGATGCCCGCTCCGATGGCGCGTCAACGCGCGGGCGAGGTGACGATCTACCGACAGTCCGGCGAAGGCGGTTCTCCGCAGGTGACGCAACCCGTCCTGCCGCAGAAGTGGGCGTTCTTGGAACAGGCGCGAGCGTTCATCGCGTCGCTGAAGGACGGCGCGCCATGTCTCGCTCCGGCGGCGGATGCGGTGAAGGACTTGGAAATCAGCGAGCAGTACATCCGCGCCGTCGCGCGATGAGGACGAGTTGATGCCCGACGCTACCCCCGTCTCCGACGAAACGCTCGAACAGTTGAAAACCGCCAGCACCGCGACGATCACGTCGGTGCTACGCGGTTTCGGGGTGATCCACACGTTCATGCACCGAGTCGCACCGTTGAAGCCGGGTATGTCGATGGCGGGTAGGGCGTTCACGCTGCGGTATCTCCCGATGCGGGAAGACCTTGACGAGCCGTTGGACAACCTCAAGGACGTACAACGAGTCGGCATCGAACGGATTGAGCCGGGCGACGTGCTTGTGATCGACGCGCGAGGCGATACGCGCGCCGGAACGATGGGCTCCATCTTGGCGACGCGCGTTTACAAACGAGGCGGCGTCGGCATCGTGACGGACGGAGCCTACCGCGACAGCCCCGCAATCGCCGAAATCGGCATCGCCGCGTACGCCGCCGGGATGAACGCTCACACGAACAAGACGGTGCATCATCCAAGCGAAATCCAAGTGCCGATTGCCTGCGGGGATGTTGCTGTCTATCCCGACGACATCATCGTCGGGGATGACGAGGGCGTTGTCGTCGTGCCGTCCAAGTTGGCGGCGGAGACGGCAGCGCGCGCGGCGGAGATGGAGCTCAAAGAAGCGTTCATCACTGAGAAGATACTGGGCGGCGCGAGCATCGTCGGGACGTACCCGGCGGACGAGAAGACGCTCGCCGAATACGAGATATGGAAGCAGGCGCGCAAAAGGGGAACGACGTGAAGTCGCTAGCGCCGTTCGGCGTCACGAAACAGAAGCCCCGCCACTACCTCGACATGGCGAAGATTGCGTGGGAAAACCGCGATAATCTCGGCTATGCGTGGAAGGTGCTGACGAACGGCGTTTGCGACGGCTGCGCGCTCGGCACATCAGGTATCCGCGACTTCACCATCGACGGCGTTCACCTCTGCACGGTGCGGTTGGAACTGTTGCGTCTCAACACGCAACCCGCGTTCGATCCGGCGATTCTGGCAGATGTCGAGCCGCTCAAACGGATGAAGGGGCAGACGCTCCGTGAGTTGGGGCGACTGCCGTACCCGATGATCCGTGA
>JAQBWJ010000437.1 GCA_027625215.1 Candidatus Poribacteria bacterium | reverse complement strand
TACTACCGCTTCCACGGGAACTCATACGTCGGCGTATTGACGTACCGCTCCATCTTCAACCGTAGCCGCGCCTGCGCCGACGGACGCAACCGCACCGTCACGCAGTTTTCCCCGACGGGAACTTCGTCCGGCATGTCGCCCGTCGCGTTGAGCACCTCCGCCTCCGTGAACGCATGTTCCGCGAACGACCCCGCCTGCACCAACACGTCATGGGACGAAACCGCGTCCGTGTTAACGAGCGTCACCGTCGTCGCGTCCGGCTCCACCCGATCCACCAGCGCCGCGACATGCTCCGGCAGCCCCGCGCGTTTGAGTTCGGGATCGAAGTATCGCAGCCGCGCGTGCAGCAACCCGCCGTGATAAATCGCCCCCGGCGTGCCCATCGCCAGTTGCACCATCGCCTCGCACATGACGGGGTTGATATCCTGCCAGTGATGCACGTCCCAGTCGTTCGGATCGCCGTCGTCGTTCCGCATCTTGGTCAGTCGCCGCGCGATCTCTTCGTACGTCGCGTCGAGCGCGTAATCCGCAGCGTCCGCCCGACCGCCCCGCGCGTACGCATACCACGACAGCGGCGAAAACTGCCCGCCTTTCCCGAATCGCCCCCGATCCGACCAACTCTCTTGATCCTGATAGCGGTTCAGCCGCTCCAAGTCCTGCTCGGACTGCGTTAGGTAGTGCAGGTGTATTTCATAGCGCGGGTTCGGCGGTCGGTAATCGAACCAACCGTCGTCGTAGCGGTTCGGCACTTTGAACACGCCGTCTTCCTCGCGTCCCAACTCCCACAGCATGTCGAGTTGCGAGCGATGCAGGTCGAGCCATTTGTCGTCGCCCGTCAGCAGGTAGGCGTTCGCGCCCGCGATCAGCGTCGATTCGAGGATGATCGTCGCGCCGTGGGGCCACCGCCAGCCGTAGTAGCCGCCCCACCACTTCCCGTCCATGTTTTCGCCGATTACCGCGTTCGGACCGATGTTGTCCGGCATGATGCCGTCGTTGTGCGCCGTGCGTTCCTCCCACGCGGAGAGGTAGTCCAATACCCACGTCCGATACTTTTCGTCGCCTGTATACAGGAAAGCGTTCGTGATCAGGCTCGTCGCGTTCAGGTTGAGCGGCACGTCGCCGGGAACCATCCGCTCGTTCATCCGCTTGAGCACTTCGTCAAACGCGGCGACGTTTTCCCAGTCCACCTTGAAGAACGGGTCGGACGGATCGACGCCCGGCACGTCCATGTAGGGCGTGAGGTATCCCGCCAGTACGTGGCGATGCGTCCGCCAGTCGAGTTCCGTCATGTGGAACTGCGGACCTTTGCTCCCGTTGATCGGCGAGCGGATCATGCGGCGTTCGGCGTCCCAGTTTTGGGCGTCGGGGTCTTCGCCCATGTACATCGCGGCGAATCGCAGGGCGCGTTCGCGGTCTTGGTGACGGTGCGGGTTGGCAAGCCCGAAGTCGTAGATGTAGGTCGAACTCTCGCCGTGGTGCATCCAGTCGTAGTAGGCGTCGAACTCGCGGTGCACCTGCCCGTATTGGGTGAACTGCCACGTGACGGCGTTCCACTGTCGCCGCGCGAGTTCGTGCACCTCCTCCGACCCGCCGATCAGGTAGAACAGCGGGAACGATCGGAACGATTCGTATCCGTCGTCGGAGCCGTCCATGCCGACCCACTCATCGCGCCAGACGAGCGTGCCGTCGTCGCGGGTGTATCGCGCGACGTACTGCGGCGCGACGCGGTTCATCAGGTCGAACAGAAACCGCTCCATGACCGCCCACTTCGGGGGGACGGAGCGATCGCGGAACTCGATGGTGGGGAAGTCGGGCATTTGATTCTATCCTTCGGTCGCATGCTGTTGCGGAATGCTGTACGGAAAAGATACCGCGTCGTTGTGCATTGGTAAACGATGTTCAGGAAACCCAAAGTGTTTCTCAGGACACCTTACGAGTACAGTCAACAGCCATAATCGTACCAGCGATGGAGGGAGTGCTACTATCATACAACATCCGTGTCCATACAGATTTTTATTTTTTTGTAGTGTCGGCGGCGTCTTCCTACAGTGGTAGGTAGTCTCACGCGCGATGTCGAAAGGGTGGATTCGCATGAAGTTGTTACCAACCGATCAGCGGGCTCGGGTTCCGTCGAGAATCAAGCCTTCCGAACTCCAAACGCTCGACGACGTGAAAGATGCCGTCGTTGATCATGATTATCGTCTTCATATGCTTGAGCAGCATGTTCACCAGTTGGAAAGCAGTTCCGACAAATGGTTGGAGCGTGCTCTAAACATCCTCGGAAAGGTGATCGTTGGGACTTCTCTTGTGATCCTAACGTATCTGTTGACGAAGGGATGATGCGACAGCGTTGGGTATGAGCAGTGTACGTGTGCCCCAATTCCAAGCCACCACTCGTCATTCCGAGCGCCAGCGAGGAATCTTTCCGTCCACCCCCCCCCTACCGCGCGTCACCCAAACTTCCGCGCAAACGCAGCCTTGTCGCCGATCCAAACCCACTTGTAAGAATCCGGCGTACGAACGCACACCGCCCGATAACCGTCGTTCATCGAAACGGTCGCTTCGTAGTGATCGATGTAACCTTGTAACTTCTTGAATCGCAGCGACTTGCGAAACTCGACCCCTGCGGCAAGGTCTTCAAGGAATTTCTGAGCCTGTGAGCCTGCTTTTAGTCGGATGTGCTCGGGAAGCGCGTTGTACAATCGCCAAAAGTCTCGGTGTACCTCACTTCTCATCGACCGAACGCGCCCTCGACAAACTCGTCTTCTTCAACGGCGCGCTTCGTCTCTTCGACAAACGCCGCCAACGCCTCGGTGCCGTAAAACGAGTCCGGGTCGCGCAGTTCCATCATCCAATGATCGACGTATTCCTTGAGTTGCCGCACCTCATCGCCGGACAGCCCGAGCTCCAACACCCGCTTCAGCGCGTCTTCCCCGAACTCCAACGCGACCTCAGCCCTATCGACAAAATCCGCGTGCTGTTCCTCATAGACGGCGTCATCCATCACGGGTTCGTGACGATCAAGGTATCGCCCCTGATCCATCACCACCTCGAACAGCCGCAGACTCCACTCGACATACCGACCAACCGTTTTTCGGTAGGAGCCGGGATCGTCAACGCGCGATTTCCGGCTCGCGTGTTGCGCCAACACCGCTTCCGCAATCGCGCCCCGACTTTGAAAGTCGATGGTCTGTAACTCGGACAATCCGCCCATCTCGATTCGCTCCATCGTCGTCGTTCGGTTTATCACACTACGAACTATATACGATAACGGACGTACATCGACAAGCCGCCACATTCTCTCCCCGAATTCTTCCGCCGCACGTCGCAGCCGGGTTATACTCAACACGCATCGAACAGCGTCTGCGACGTATTTGAGGGAACCACGATGCTCCACGTCTTCCCACAGGTGATCCACACCTACAAAAACTGGCTTATGGACAGCGCCCGCTGGGACGCCTTCACCCCCCGCGACGACGATATCGTGATCGCCACCCCCTACAAGTCCGGCACGACCTGGATGCAACTGATCGTCGGCTCGCTCGTCTTCCGCGACCGCAGCGTCCACGACGTGTTCGCCGAGGTGGACAGCCCCTACCGCATCACCCCCTGGCTCGACATGAAGCACAACCCCATTGAGGAGGTGATCGCCGATCTCGAAGGGCAGACGCACCGCCGCTTCATCAAGACGCACCTCCCCCTCGACGGGC
>JAQBWJ010000436.1 GCA_027625215.1 Candidatus Poribacteria bacterium | reverse complement strand
GCGATGCCGCGTCCTTCGCGGACGAGTCCAAGTAATAAGTGCTCCGTATCGACCAGCTGACTTTGAAAATAGCGGGCTTCTTCGGCGGAGAGGCGCATCACTTCTTGGATGCGGTAGGTGTAGTCCAGTTTCCCCGTGTAGTAAGGATTCTTTGGACGACCGGACATGAGAAGTTCCAACTGCTCCAGCACGTCGCGCGCGTCGATATCGAGCTCTTCGAGGCTCAGATACGCCTTGCCTTCCGCGTCACGCAGCAGCGCGAGCATCAGGTGTTCCGTATCGACCTGCGTGTGATGCAGTTGAGACGCTTCCTTATACGCCGCGCCGAGCGCGCGCCGCACCCCGTCCGTATACTTGTCCGCCATTAAGTGCGTCCCTTTGTTCGTCGCTCCCGACCGTATACGCCGATCTTTGGGGGCGACATCCTCCTCGACTCCGATCTGAATCGAATCGTTCCGGCGCGAGCAGCCATCCTCGCTCGCCGACCCGACATATCATACGCGCATCTGCGGAGACGGTTGCAACCCTAGTTGGTGAGCACCGTACTCGAGGATCGCGCCGAGTACAAGTCTCACAACGAATAAATCGGTGTCCCTGTTGAACGCGCCAACGCCTTGAACGCCTCCGTCAACTTGCGCGTCATCTCGCCGGGAATCCCGTTCCCAACAACCCGCCCGTCAACCTTCACGACGGGCACGATCTCCGCACCCGTCCCCGTGACGAAACACTCATCCGCCGTGTACAGGTCGAATCGCGTGAACGGCTGTTCCACGACGGCGATCCCCGCCTCTTTCGCAAGGTCAATCACCGCCCCGCGCGTGATGCCTTCCAACGCGCCGACGTACTTCGGTGGCGTGAAAAGCCGCCCCCGTCGCGCGTAGAACAGGTTTTCCGTCGTGCATTCGACGACATACCCCTGCGCGTTCAGCATGACCGCCTCCGGCGAGCCAGCCGACTTCCCCTCAATCTTGGCGAACAGGTTGTTCATGTAGTTGAGCGTCTTGATGCGCGGATCGAGCGCGTCCGCCTGTGTCCGCCGAGTCGCCGCCGTCGTCAATTCCAACCCCTGAGAGTAGTAGTGCGGCGGATACAGCGCGATCTCGCCCGCAATGCAGAATACGGACGGTTCCTTGCACTTCGCGGGATCAAGCCCTAGGTCGCCGACACCGCGCGTCACCACGAGTCGGATGTAAGCGTCTTTTAACCCGTTCCGTCGCAACGATTCCAAGACGATTTCGCCCATTTCGTCCCTCGTCAGCGGCATGGGCAGCATCGTCGCCTTGATCGAGTCGTACAGCCGCCGCAGATGTTGCTCCAACCGAAAGACGCGCCCGTTGTACGCTCGAATCCCCTCGAACACGCCGTCGCCGTAGAGGACGCCATGATCGAAGACCGAAACGCCTGCCTGTTCTATCGGGACAAACGCGCCATCGACGTAGACGAGCATCTCTGCGACTCCCTTCGTGAGGAGTGAGAAACGAGAAGTGAGGCGACGGAGCGGATTCGCTTTCTTCTTACTGGTAAATCGGTGTCCCGGTCGTCTGGACTAGTTCTTGGAACGCTTCGAGCAGTTTGCCCGTGACCCCGCCCGGCGTCCCATCGCCAATCGGTCGTTGATCGACCTTGACAACGGGGATGAGTTCCGCCGCCGTGCCGGTCAGGAAGCACTCATCCGCCGTATACACTTCAAACCGTGTGAAGGGGCGTTCTTCGACGGGAATCCCCGCGTCCTGCGCCAACTCGATGACCGCGCCGCGCGTGATGCCCTCCAACGCGCCGACGTAGCAGGGAGGCGTCACGAGTACGCCGTCGCGCACGAGGAAGATGTTGTCGCCCGTACATTCGACGACAAACCCCTCTCGGTTCAGCATGATCGCCTCTTCCGCGCCCGCGAGTTTGCCCTCGATCTTCGCCATGATGTTGTTCAGGTAGTTCAACGATTTGACGCGCGGATCAAGCGCGTCCGCGATGTTGCGCCGAGACGCGACCGAGACGACCTCCAGCCCCTCCTGATAGTACTTTTCGGGGTAGAGTTTGATCTTGTCGGCGATGCAAAAAACGGTCGCCTTCGGGCATTTGTTCGGGTCGAGCCCCAAGTCGCCGACGCCGCGCGTCACGACGAGGCGGATGTAGGCGTCGCGCAGGTTGTTCTGCCGCAACGACTCCAGCACGACCTCCTCCATCGCGTCGATGTCGAGCGGGACCGTCAGCATGATCGCTTTCGCGGAGTCGTACAACCGCCGCAGGTGCTCGTCCAGTTTGAAGACGCGCCCGTTGTAGGAGCGGATTCCCTCAAATACGCCGTCCCCGTACAACAGCCCGTGATCGAACACGGAGACAACCGCTTGCTCCTTCGGGACAAACTTCCCATCCAAATAGATCAGCATCGTGTATCCTTCTGACTTCGCCGTTACTTAAATCTGACCGCCAAACACCAGCGGGTTGTCGTCCACGCGCCCATCCACCAGATGCACAGCGCGGTCGGCGCGCTCGGCAAGTCCCGCGTTATGCGTCACAATCACAAACGTCTGTCCGAGCCGTTCGCGCAACTCCCAAATCAAGTCGTGCACCGATTCGCTCGTCTTGCGGTCGAGATTGCCCGTCGGTTCGTCCGCCAACACGAGGCGCGGTTCGTTCACCAACGCCCGCGCCAGCGCGACTCGCTGACGCTCTCCACCCGACAGTTTGCCGGGTCGATGCGTCAGCCGCGATTCCAACCCGACGTAGACGAGCAATTCGCGCGCCCGTTCAAACGCCTTCGCCTTTGATCCGCCCGCAATCAACGCGCCCAACGCGACGTTCTCCAACGCGGTGAACTCCGGCAGCAGGTGGTGAAACTGAAAGACGAAGCCGATCTCCTGGTTGCGAAACGCGACCATGTCCCGCTCCGACATCGCCGTCACGTCGCGGTCGCCGAAGAGGATGCGTCCGCTTGTCGGGGTATCCAATCCACCGAGCAGGTGCAAATAGGTACTCTTGCCCGCGCCCGACAATCCCACGATGGCGACGATCTCGCCTTCGGTGATCGTCATCGTCAGCCCCGTCAGCACGGCGATTTCCGTTTCGCCGTCGAGGAACGTTTTTACCAAGTTTTCGACGCGGATAAAAGGCTGCCCGATCAATCGAGACACTCCGATCATTCGTAACGAATCGCGTCCACCGGCTTCAATCCGGCGGCGCGAAACGCCGGGTACAACGACGCGACCCAACAGATGCCCATCACGATCAGGTTAATGACGATGATGAATCTCGGACTGTACAACACCGGGATCGTATTGATCTGGTACACCTCGAACAGTCCCGGCATATCAACGTAGTTCTGAATCGCCCAACACACAAGGAACCCAAACGGCGTGCCAATCGCCGAGCCCAAGACGCCGATGATCGCCCCGTACATCATGAACACCCTCGCGATGCTGTTGCGAGGCGTTCCCATCGTCTTCAGGATGCCGATTTCGCGCGTCTTCTCTCGGACGAGCATGATGAGGTTCGTCGCAATGCTGAACGACGCGACGACGATGATGAAGCCCAAGATGAGCGACAACACGACGCGCTCCATCTGCATGATCTCGAAAAACGACCCGCGTTGTTCCGCCCATGTATAAACGACGTACTGCAACCCGTGTTTGTCGATGATCGCCTTCTTCACCTGATCGGCGTAGTCCGGGTTGTCGCAGCGTATATCGACCCGCGTGACCATGCCAGACATATCGAATA
>JAQBWJ010000435.1 GCA_027625215.1 Candidatus Poribacteria bacterium | reverse complement strand
ACGGGTCAAGCTGAAACGGCTCTATCCGAAATAGGCAGAAGAATCAGCCTGACAGACCACTAGGAAGGGCGAGGGGTGAACCAATGAGACTGACGTATCGGCAAGAGCAGAATACGGTGATCATCGACGTGATCGGTTCCGTCATCCGGCTCGACGGACACCACCTTTTTCAATCGTTTTCGGCGTGGGCGCGCGAATGCCCCGAAGGGACGGATTTCATCCTGAACT
This sequence comes from Candidatus Poribacteria bacterium, assembly GCA_027625215.1. Lineage (GTDB taxonomy): Bacteria > Poribacteria > WGA-4E > JAQBWJ01. The sequence goes on along the minus strand of JAQBWJ010000435.1, from coordinate 3,511 downwards.
TCCAGAACGCGACCGTCATCGACTCGATTTCGATGCACTCGCTGTTGGCGTTGCGTAAGAGCGCGCATCAGCCCAGCCACGCGGCGGGGAGCGTCGCGCTGGTCGTGAACCCGATGATCCGCAAACTGTTGGATATCGTGCGGATTCTCCCGCTGTTCCAATGGTATGACAGTGTGGAAGAAGCGCATTCGTCTTTCTTGGCAGAGCGCGGCGAACGCGCGTCCGAACCGTCTGCGGCGATTTTTGGCAAGATCGCCGACTCGGTGCCGCTGTCCGTTCTTGAACGGATGTCGGCGACCGTTTCCTGAGCGGAGGTAATCCATCCTTCGCATACGATTGTCGCGTTAATGCGCGTCGGCGATCCGCATGATGACATTGCCGCTCACCAATTTAACGGCAGCGTCTTTCGGATCGGCTCGACGCGCTTTTTTCTTTTTCGAACGACCGTCGCGGGCAATCGCCTTCCGAAAGCGGCCCCGTACCAACCCGACCCCACTCGAACGAGGATCGGCTCGAAGCCCAATGCCCACTCGACGGGTGAATCCGAACACCGCGAATCACATCGGTGTCCCTACGTTCCAATCCCATCCACGAATAATGCGGCGATCCGTCAGTACAGCATGGATAATTCCGACCGACAAACCTGCCACGTTCATTGGGTGGGATACTGAAATCGGAGAGTGGAACGGGTATCTGCCTCAACAGTTGTCGATACGGTTCGATCCCGCCACATCACCCAGACGCGAACGCGCTGCGTCTCGCCGATGCCGATCAACGCGCGGGTATCGCTATGGGAGGCATAACTCCCGCCCGTGTGAATCTCCTCAGACCAAGTGCGCGATCCGTCCTCCGACTCCACAAAAACCCTGGCTCCCGCGGCAAGATGGGCGGGTTGCAGTTCGACGCGCACCCAACCGTTGTCGGAGCCGCCATCGTTGCGAAGAAGCGTCGCCTTGCCGTGCAGGTTGTTGACCGCCGCGTCGAGGTCGCCGTCGTTGTCATAGTCACCGAACGCCGCGCCACGCCCTACTCTTGGGGTCGTAACCGCGTCGCCGCTTTGACGGGATAGGTCGTCGAACCGACCGTTCCCCGCGTTGCGGAACAGTTGGATCGGTTGGGGGTAAGAGCCGTCGTTGCCGATTTGCGCGAGATTATCGTGAATGTGTCCGTTTACGACGAACAGGTCGCGGAAGCCGTCGTTGTCGAAATCTTTGATCGCGCAGCCCCATGCGAGTTGCGAAAGGCTCGGAATCGCAATGCCCGCGTCGTATGAAATATCGGTCAGGAACCCGTCTCCGTCGTTGCGGTAGAGCGTGTTCGTTTGGTCTTCAAAGTTCGTGACAAAGGCGTCGAGCCAGCCGTCGTTGTTTATGTCGGCGAGATCAACGCCCATCCCGTTGCCCATCAGAGCGTCGTCGCCGAGCGCGAAGCCCACGATGAAACCGACCTCCTCGAACGTGCCGTCACCCTGATTACGATAGAGGAAGTTGGGGGACATGTCGTTGGCGACAAAGATATCGGCGTCTCCGTCGTTGTCGTAATCGCCGCAGACGACGGCGAGTCCTCGTCCGACCGACGCGATGCCAGCCCGCTCCGATACGTCCGTGAACGTGCCGTCGCCGTTGTTGAGGTAGAGCGTTTCGGTCGTACCGTCGAAATTCTCGGGTCCGCAGTAGACGGAAACGCCGTTCGGCGCGCAGCCGTCGCGGACAGTGGAGTAGACGAGGTAGTTCGCCACGATTAGGTCGAGATCGACGTCGTTGTCGGCGTCGAAGAATGCGGCTGACGCGCCCCAACGCGGTTCACCGACACCTGCGGAGTCTGTCGCGTCGCTGAACGTGCCGTCGCCGTTGTTGCGGTAGAGCGTGTTGCGGGCGAAGTTGCAGATGTAGAGGTCTTCCCAACCGTCGCCGTCGTAGTCGCCCGCGACGGCTCCCGCGCCGTATCCGGTGTCGCCGACGCCTGCCGCGTCCGTCGCGTCCGTGAACGTGCCATCGCCGTTGTTGCGGTAGAGGGCGTTCGGAGCGCCATCGCCCTGAAAATCGCCCGCGTTGACAAGGTAGAGGTCGAGCCAACCGTCGCGGTCGTAATCGAAGAAGACCGCGCCGCCGCCGATTGTTTCCGGGAAATGGTGCGCGCCCGTCGCGCCGTTGACGTGGAGAAAGTCGACGCCCGCGTCGGTTGTTACATCGGTAAACGTGATCCATCCGAAACATGCCGTTTGTATGATGGACAAGCACCCTAAGATCGCGGCGCGACGCATGGCAACCTCCTTATGTCTCTCGTGGGGCATTGTAGCGAGATCTGGTGAATATCGGAATCGGAAGACAATGTGAGAGGCGACGAGGTTAACAACTTATCGACATGTTGACGGATAAAACCCTTATACCATAGGCGTCTACAAGATTATTACGAGCGAAAACGTGTTCACTTGAGCCTACTTGTGCCCACTTTCGTCAACTTGTGTTCACCACCTAACATGACGCGAATGATTGGCATGGTCCTTCACCTGGCGATGGATCGTTCCCTTGCAGGTACACCTGGATTCCATGATGATGGGGTGTGAACGATCATGATTCACCAGATCATTGTGAAGGGGTTCCAAGCGATGCGTTTCGGATGTTGCGTCGCGTTGGCGTCGTTCGTGCCGCCGACTTCGGGAGCGAAGCAGTTGGACGCGGGGGCGCGATACGAGCAGTCCGTCGCGCAAGTTCCCGCCGCGATGGACGTGTTGGAACAGGCGGGGTGCGACTTCGCGGAGTTCGGCGTCGGGATGGTTGCGCCGGAACTGCCTGACGAAGCGTTCGAGCGGTTTCAACGGGCATTGGAATCAAGCGGTCTTGTCGCGGAGTGCTTCAACAGTTATATCCCGCCCGATATTAAACTGGTGGGACATCAGCGGGATTGGCAACGAATCGAACAGTACGTGCGCGTGTCGGCGGAACGGGTGGCGGCGGTCGGCGGGAAGGTCATCGTCTTCGGAAGCGGAGGCGCGCGGAGTATCCCGGATGGGTTCGACCGAGCGGTGGCGGAGGATCAATTGATCGCGTTCTGCCGACTTGCCGCCGAGCACGCGCAGAATCATGGAATCCGAATCGCGATTGAGCCGTTGAATACGAAAGAGTCGAACGTCCTCACAAGCGTCGAGGAGGGTGTCGCATTCGTCAAACGGGTGGATCGCCCCGACGTGAAGGTGTTGGCGGACTTCTACCACATGATGGAAGAAGACGAACCGTTCTCACACATGACGGATGCGGGCGAAGAGTTGATTCACGTCCATGTGGCGGATACGGGGCGGCTTTATCCCGGCAGCGGCGATTGGGACTACCCAGGCTTTTACGCCGCGTTGCGCGACGGTCGGTACGATTCTCGCATCTCGGTCGAGTGCAACTGGAAGGACTTTCGCAATGAAGTTGCTCCCGCGATGACGTTTTTAAGGGAATCGTGAGATATGATCGAAAGTTGTGTATGGGCGAATTGAATCAGGTGGCGTATCCTTGGTGGGTCTCAA
>JAQBWJ010000434.1 GCA_027625215.1 Candidatus Poribacteria bacterium | reverse complement strand
CGGGAGCGAGCCGTTTGGCACGACGGTTGTTTTGATTCTCAATCCGAACGAGTCGCTCACCGCATTTCCAATCGCCGTGATCGCCGCGTCCGCGCCCTCTCGCAGTTCGACGCGCACTTCCATGTCGTCCATCGCGCCGTCGCGCCGCACATCGACGGCGTACTCGACCACGTCGGCAAACCGTCGGACGACGCTTTCAATCGCGCTTGGAAACACGACGACGCCGCGTATCAACAGCGCGTCGTCGATGCGCCCGATGACGCCGCCTTCCAACCGACGGAACGTCCGCCCGCAGGGACACGCGCCTTCCATCAGCCGAACGTGGTCGCCGGTGCGATACCGCAGGACGGGCATCCCGACGCGCCCCAAGTTCGTGATGACGAGCTCGCCTTCGTTGGCGTCGTCGCCTGTTTCGGGGTCAATCACCTCGCAGATGAACTCGGCTTCGTTCAGGTGCATCCCGCTATGCGCGTCGCACTCGAAGCCCCACGCGCCGACTTCCGTTGCGCCCGCATGGTCGTAACAGGTTGCGCCCCACGCGCTTTCGATGCGTTCCTTCGTCGCGGGGATGCTCGCGCCGGGTTCTCCGGCATGGATCGTAACGCGCACGTCGGAGTCGGGGAGGCTGATCCCTTCGGACTCGGCGACCTCCGCGAGCCGCAGCGCGTACGTCGGCGTCGAGACGATCACCGTCGCGCGGTGATTGAGGATCGCCCGCGCCCGCTGTTCCGACGACATCGCCCCGCCCGGAATCGCCAACGCGCCGACACGACGCGCTCCCTCGTACGCGCTCCAAAAACCGATGAAAGGTCCAAACGAGAAGGGAAAGAAGATACGGTCCGACGCGGAAACGCCCGCCGCGCGAAACACCGACTCCCAACAGTCGCCCCACCACGTCCAACTCGCCTCCGTGTCCAACCAGCGGAGCGGCGCGCCCGTCGTCCCGGACGTTTGATGGAGTCGAATGTAACGATCCGGCGAATAGGTCAGATTCGTGCCGTAGGGCGCGTTTTCGGTCTGATCGGTCGAGAGTTCCGCCTTCGTTGTCAAGGGAAGCCGTTTGAAATCGTCGAGCGAGGCAATCTCCTCCACCGATCCGATTCCGGCGGCGCGAAGTCTGTTCCCGTAAAACGGGTTCGACGCCAACAGTTCTCGGAGCATCGTTCGCAGTTTGTGGAGCTGCAGCCGTTCCAATGGGTCGCGTTCGAGCGTGTCGTTCATGCGTCTTCCGGGAAGTTTTCCGAGATAATCATGATCGGTTTGCCGTTCGTAATCATGCGGTACGTGCGGTGCACGTAGGTCGCGCCTTCTTCGTGAAGCGACGGCTCGGCGAGGTCGTCCACATGCGCTCGCCCGCACCAGAGCAGTTCGCGGTGCGTCTCCACCCGAAACTGGCGCAGCATCCGCCCCAACGACTGATTCGGCGACAGGATGCCGTCCTGCATCGCTTTGGGCAGATGCTCGAACGCGATGTAGGAGGTCGCCTGACCGTAGAGGCGTTCGCTCCTGCCGCCGCGCAGCATCACTTTGCGATAGATGACGCGGTCGCCCGTCGCCGCCTCCAACCAAGGGAGATCGAACTCGAGGTTGTGCCACTCCTGATGAAAGCAGATCACCTCCAGCGGCTCGAGCGTGTACGCCTCGATAAACTGCGTCACCGTGCCGTCGATCACCAACAAACAGCGGTGAAACGGACTGAGCGACTCGAAATCAAGCGGTTCCAACGTCGAGGGACGGGCGTGTTGCGCGATGAACAGCCCGTCGCCGTCTTCGCCGTTCGGATCGGTCACAGTCGTTCTCACAACCCGCACCCTCATTCGCCGTTCGGTTTCGATGTTTACAGCGCCCACTCGATGGAGCCGAAGACCGCCACCGGGTCCGCCGGGATAACCGACGCCGCGCCGAAACCGCGCGTCTCGTACTCCCGGTCGGTGACGTTCTCCACCTTCATCCGCAAGGTGACGCCGGACAGTTCGTAGAACGCCGTCGCGTCGAAGGTCATGTAGCCGTCGATGGCGTAGGTGTTGTCTTCGGACACGTACTGTTCGCTGACGTAGCGACCACCCCCTCCGATTCCGAACGCCCCGAACCGCTTTTCCGCCCACACGTTCACGAGATGCTTCGGCGCGAACGCGGGGGTGTTGCCCGAATAATCGAGCGGGACGCGCGATTCGCCCTCAATGGACTGAACGCGCATCTCCTGGATCAACTCGGTGAACTCGGCGTCCGTATACGCGTACGCGGCGGAGGTTCGCAGCCCGTCGATCAACTCCGCCGCGACTTCCACCTCAACACCGCGCGACCGCTGCGTTCCCAACGACGACAACACGCCCGTCGTGCCTTCGGGGATTTTCACGTCCTTGTCCAATTGAAAGACCGCCACGTTGACGGCGAGTTTCCCGTTCAACAGCGACTGCTTCGCGCCCGCTTCCACCTGAACGCTTTCCTCCGCATCCACCTCGCCGACGATGCGCGCGGAGGGCGGCGCGAAACTCCTGCCGCCGCTCGCGTAAAACGACACCGCGTCCGTCGGGGAGAAGACGACACCGCCCATCGGACTGATCGGCGAATAACTCCGTTCCGTCGCGCTGAGAGGCTCGTCGTATTGGATCGAATCGAACCGCCCGCCGACAAACACCTGGAGTCGGTCGGACAACGCGATGCGGTCGATCACATACGGCGCGACGATGAGGCTTTCGGCGTTCGCTTCTTGCGCCTCGCTGGGGAAGGCGATGGTCGGCTCTTTGGTTGGAGGCGTCGGTTGGGCGTAGATGTCTGTCAACGGAAGGGCGGACAGGTCAAGCGTGAACTCGTCGGTGAACCGCATCAGTTCCAACCCGAACACGACTTGATGACCGACGGGACCCGTCTCCACCGACAAGAGCGCTTCCAACTGATTGCCGACAACCGTTTGTTTGTCATCCAATTCGGCGAGCACGCGAGACAGATCAAGCGACCCCTTGCTCAGGTTCGGCGAAACGCCGAGAAACAGCGCTCCCGCCGAGAGCCACTCGAACTGCGTGAAGTACGCCTTGTCGCGGATCGTCACGGCGTCGCTCAATCGTCGTTCATAGTCGAGCCGACCGCGCAGGATCGTCTGGTCGGAAACGTCGTGACCGGACTGGTAAGAGCGCGACCGATCAACGCCGGGCGTGACCACTCTCCCGCCGTCTGGGAACTCCACGCCGGAGATCGACGGCATCAGTCCGCCGAACTGATGCCGCAGCGAGTCGATGTCGATGACGGGCAGCCCGTTGTCCGATTTGAAGGAGGCGTCCACGTATTCGACGCTGAGGTCGAGCGTCGCGTTCTCATCCATCGTCCAGCGGATCGTCGGGTTGACGGCGACGGTCGCGTTGTCCTTGTGGTCGCGGTAGAAGTCGGAGGCTTGGTACATGCCGTTCAGTCGTGCGGAGAGGTTGCCGTCGGGCGCGCTCCAGCCGAGATCGGCGGAGGCTCCAGTCGTATTCCACTGACCGTAGAGCGCCTTGACGCTGCTGAACGTCGCGTCCAACGGGCGTTTGCGGACGAGGTTCACCGTTCCCGCCAACGGATTGCCCCCGTACAGAAACGCGCCGGGACCTTTGAGGACTTCGATTCTGTCCACGTTGTAAAGGTGGTAGAAACTCGCTTCGGGTTCGTACGCGCCGTCTGAGAGCAACAGCCCGTTCGACAGCGACTCGAACCCGCGTATGTAGAAGATGTCGTGGACGCCGAAGCCCGTTTCCGCGTGAACGCC
>JAQBWJ010000433.1 GCA_027625215.1 Candidatus Poribacteria bacterium | reverse complement strand
ACCGCCCATCTGGAAACGCCGCCATGCCCGGAACCGCCAAAACGTTGCGTTGGAATCTCATCATCGCGCTCTGCGCCATCGTTTGGTCGACGCTTGCCGGGTGCGATCCGGCGAACCCGAACAACCCGTACCGCGCGGAAGAGTCCGACCAACAGATTTACTACTCGACATTCGACGAGCCGCCCAAGCACCTCGACCCTGCTAAGTCGTACAGCGCGGACGAGTTCGCGTTCATCTCGACCATCTACGAGCCGCCGATTGAGTACCACTATCTGAAGCGCCCATACGAGTTGATCCCGCTCACCGTCGAGACGATCCCGACCGCGCTCTATTACGATGAGGCGGGCAACGAACTCTCGGACGAGGCTCCCGCCGAGCAGGTGCATCGCGTTGTCTATAACGTGCGGATCAAGCAGGGGATCATGTATCAGGATCACCCCGCTTTCGTGACGAACGCGGACGGCTCTCCTACTTACGCGAATCTCACCGATGCGGACGTGGCGGAAATCGGCGAGATCAAAGACTTCGAGCGCGTCGCTTCGCGGGAGTTGAAGGCGAAGGACTACGTTTACCAAATCTATCGCCTCGCCGACCCGCGCGTGCAATGCCCCGTCTACAGCATCTTTGAGAACTACATCGTCGGCATGTCGGAGTTTCAAGGCGCGGTGAAAGGTGAACTGGAGCGCGTCCGGGCGGAACGCAAGGCGCAACGCGGCGCCTACGACGTTGCCCGCGACGAACGCGAAGACCCCATTCGCATCGACTATGCGACGTTTCCGTTCGAGGGCGTCGAGGTCGTGGACGACTACACCTACCGCATCACCCTGACACGCAAATATCCGCAGTTTTTGTACTGGTTGGCGATGCCGTTCTTCTCGCCGATGCCGGAGGAAGCGATCGCGTTCTACGATCAGGGCGCGCTCATCCGCAAGAACATCGTCCTTGACCAGTTCCCCGTCGGCACGGGTCCCTACCGCATTGAGACATACAACCCGATCCTCGAAATCGTCCTGACCAAAAACGAGAACTACCATGACGCCTTCTATCCCACCGAAGGCGAGGATGAGGACGAGGCGAAGCGCTACCTCGAACCGGCGGGGCGCAAACTGCCGTTCATCGAGAAACTCGTCTATAAGTTGGAGAAGGAATCGCTCCCCCGTTGGAACAAGTTCTTGCAGGGCTATTACGACGCCTCCGGCATCGCGGAGGAGAGTTTCGATCAGGCGATCTCCGTCGGCGAGAAGACAGGTCCCGAACTGTCCGACTACATGGTGGAGCGTGGGATCGACCTGTCCACAAGCGTCGAGATGACGACCTCCTACTTCGCCTTCAACATGGATGACGCGCTGGTCGGCGGGTACACCCCTGAGAAACGAAAACTGCGTCAGGCGATCTCGATTGCCCTCGACATGGAGGAGTTCATCCAAATATTCCTGAACGGTCGCGGCGAACCGGGACATGGACCCCTCCCCCCCGACATCTTCGGCGCGAGAGACGGGCGGGCGCGCATGAATGAGTTTGTCTACGACTGGAACGAGGCGACACAACAGCCCGTTCGCAAGTCGTTGGACGAAGCGAAACGACTTCTCGCCGAAGCGGGCTATCCAAACGGGCGCGACAAGGACGGCAACCCGCTCATCATAACCTTCGACAACGCTTGGACGAACGCGGGCGCGCGCACCCGCATCCGCTGGATCGAAAAGCGGTTGGAACTGATCGGCGTCACGTTGAAAAACGACACGACCGACTACAGCCGTTTTCAGGACAAAGTGTACAACGGCAACTTCCAACTGATCTTTTGGGGCTGGATCGCGGATTACCCCGACCCTGAAAACTTCATGTTCCTGCTCTATGGACCCAACTCGCGCTCGAACAACGATGGACCCAACAGCGCGAACTACAACAGCCCGGCGTTCAACGAACTCTTCACTCAGATGGAGAACATGACGAACTCGCCGGAGCGGTTGGAACTGATGAATCGGATGACGCGGATCGTCCAGGAGGACGCGCCGTGGGTGTTCGCCTATCACCCCGTTTCGTACTCCTTGAAGCACGAGTGGGTGAACTACGCGAAACCGAGCGTCTTGTTCGGGTTGAACGTGATGAAGTACCGCGCCGTCGACCCGGAACTGCGGGCGTCGCGTCGCGGTGACTGGAATCAGCCGAACTATCTGGTCGCCTTCGGGTTGGTGGGGTTGGTTGTGATCGGGACGATCCCCGCGATTCGCGCCTCGCGGCGACGTGAAAGGTCGGCGTAACCACATGCTGCAATACATCATCCGCCGCACGCTTTACGCGATCCCGATTCTCATTGGAGTGAACCTCATCACATTCATCCTGTTCTTCGGGGTGACGCCGCCGCGCACGATGGCGCTCCAGATACTCGGCGACAAGAGCACGACTCAGGATGACATCAACAACTGGCTCGGCGAGCGCGGTTACGACCGTCCTCTCCTGTGGAACGGCGACGCGGCGGGCATCGGCAAACTGACCGACACGATCTTCTACACCAAAACGGTGCCGTTGTTCTGGTTCGATTTCGGCGCGTCCGACCAAGACCGTAAGGCGATCACCACCGAGATCAGACACCGCATGGGCGCAAGCCTGTTGATTGCGATTCCGACGTTCATCGTCGGGATGATCGTCGATGTCGTGCTGGCGATGATCGTCGCCTACTATCGCGGGACGTATCTCGATACGTGGGCGGTCGTGCTCGCCGTGATGCTGATGTCGGTGTCGCTGCTGTTCTACATTATCGCGGCGCAATACGTTCTGGGGCGGATATGGCACCTGTTCCCGATTTCGGGGTACGACGTGGGCTGGTATTCGGTGAAGTTCACGCTGATGCCCGTCGTCATCGGGATTGTCGCGGGAGTGGGGAGTTCGGTGCGGTTCTACAGGACGGTATTCCTGGAGGAGATCAACCGCGACTACGTCCGTACGGCGCGATCGAAGGGGTTGGGAGAGTCGCGCGTGTTGTTCGTCCACGCGCTGAAAAACGCGATGATCCCGATTCTCACAACCGTCGTGATGAGCATCCCCTTCCTGTTTATGGGGTCGCTGCTGATGGAAAACTTCTTTGCGATTCCGGGTCTAGGCAGTTACACCATCGACGCGATCCAAGCGAAGGACTTTGCGATTGTGCGGTCGATGGTCTTTATCGGGTCGGTACTGTATATCGTTGGGTTGGTACTGACGGATATCAGTTACACGTTGGTTGACCCGCGCGTGCGACTTGAGTAACGGGCGGGTGGCGTCGTTCATCTCGAATCCATCATTGAGGGAGGTTCCGCGATGGCGCGATTCTGGATCGGTTGTCTGGCGGCGTTGGTGGTCGGTCAAGCGGCGTCCGCTCAGATTACGCTTGGGTTCATCGGCGACGAGGGCAAGTTCGGCAAGCACAACATGCCCGCCTATGAGTGGGCGAAGGGCAACTACGACACGACGGTAATCCCCGTCGCGGATGTGCCGGGCGCGGACCTCAAACAATACGGCGTCGTTTGGTGGCACGATGGCGACGCGAACCCGGCGTTGGCATGGGATGAAGGCGCTGGAGACACGCTCGTGTCGTACCTTGAAGCGGGCGGCACGGTGTTGTTGTCGGCGGGCGCGGAGCAGTTGGCGACCTCGATGGGCGTCGAATCGGGCGTGCCGCGTTGGTATGCGACGGCGGCAGACGCGCACCTTGCGGGACTCGTCGTTCGGGACGACACCGCGAAGCATCCCGTTTGGAAAGGTC
>JAQBWJ010000432.1 GCA_027625215.1 Candidatus Poribacteria bacterium | reverse complement strand
ACGGTCGCCGAACTGCATCGCCGCTTCCGTCCGTACCATGAACGCGCCGAAGTTGAGATCGTCCTCCGTGCCGAGTGTCCATCGGCTCATGTTCGCGTCGCCGTTGTCGCGTTCTGACAGCGCGTAAACGTTCAACTTCAACTCGTCGGTCTTGTAGGAACCGTACGTGCCGCCGAAGTAGTACCCTCGATCCTCGCGCGTCCTTTCGTCGGACTCCGCGCGGACTTTCGTTCCCCAGAGGTCGATGCTCGCAGCGTCCGAGACGCGGTATTGCGCGCGTGTCCCGTCGAACGCCCGACCCATGTTGCTCCAGACCGACACGCCGACGAGTCGTTCATCCCCGTAACTGAGCGGCATTCGCCCCAGTTGCAGGGTTAAGTTGTCCGAAAGGAAACGGCTGATGGTGAGGTGTCCGGCGTAGAGGTCGAGGTTGCGGAGGTTCGCCGTCGTAGATGGTTCGGAACCGTATTCGCGGGCGTCTTGCAGCGTGAAGGCAACCGCGACATCTTCGGACGGCGACGCCTTGACGTTCATACGCGACCGGAGCAGCGTCGCGCGCGACGGCTCCGTGTCCGCGCTGAAATCGCCGTCCGTGAGTTCGCTCCGCACGTGCAGTTCGCCCGACAACGCGACCGTCGTTTCGTCCCCTCTCGTATCGAACGCCCAAAGCGCCGCCACCCAACCAAACGCCACCAGCCAGCCGAATCGAGTCATAGGTCGCATAACCTCACTTCCAAACCCCCGCGGTGATGTCGTCAACACCCAACACGTCGCTATTTCCTTTGGGAAATAGCGCCTTCGAAAATAGCCCGATCAAATGGTCGGGCACAAGCGCGTCATGTGGGCTATAGTGGAGGGAATGCGGCAATCAAACAAATCGCCCGCATCGAGTGGTGATGCGGGCGAATCAACAATGAGTTCACGAACCGGGCGGCGCTACCGGACTTGCGCGACCGTCGATTCGGCTGGCGTCTCGACTGCTTCGGCGGTCAATGTTTTTTCCGGTTCGCAGCAGTCGTCGGTCTCGTTTGTGCTTGCTGTTGCCGTCGTGTTGGGGATCGCGCAAATCGCTGCGTCGTCGGTGGCGGCGGCGGTCATCGTAGAATCGGTCGTGGCGACAACTTCTTTCGTCATAGACTCGGTCGTGGCGGCGACGGTAATCGTTTCTGCATCGGTCGTTGAGGCGACTGTCGTTGTCGTCGCGTCCATTTCGTCGCAGCAGGTCATTTCAAATTCGTTTGAGACGAGTTTCACCTCGTCCGTCGGGTTCGTCTTCCATCCGCCGTCTTTCACCGACATTGAGACGTACGCGCCCGCCGCAAGAGTCAACGCGAGCATCGGCGCGCCGATCATCCATACCGCCTTCTTCATCTTTGTCACGTCCCTTTCGTTCCGTTCCCCGAACATTTGCGCTCTTGACCACTCGTTATCGCCACGCTCGTCGCCCGCGCTTGCCGATGAAGTTATACTCGAATGAGACGAAAAAGCCAAGCGGGTTCCAACCAAATAAACAAGGTGAATGGAATCGTGACGACATGGTTCCCAAAGGGTGACAACTTCTCCGAATCGACCCAAAAACCTTTCGAAATGTTGCGACCCGCTGCCGTACCGTGTTACACGGTATCTCAAATCGCGCTTTACGAAAGGACAGGAATCGTGATCTCCCGATTTACCCTTGTCGCCGTCGACTCGGAGACCCTCCAGACCACCTTCGCCGATGATGTGCGCGCGGGACTCGCCGCCCACCCCAAATCGCTGCCCTGCCTCTACTTTTATGACCACGCCGGATCGCTCCTCTTCGAGAAAATCTGCTCGCTGCCGGAGTACTATCCGACCCGCGCCGAACGACAGATACTGGAAGCATGGGCGCACGAACTCGTCGCGTCGCTTCACCCCGACACAGTGTTGGTTGAATTGGGAAGCGGCAGCGCGGTCAAGACGGCGATCCTGATCGAGGCGTTCCTGAAGAAGCACGGCAAACTCCGTTACGACCCCATCGATATCTCGCGGACGATGCTCGAAGAGAGCGCGGCGAATCTGTTGCAGACGCATCGGGGGCTGGAGATTGTCGGCGTCGCGGGCGAGTACTTTCATGGGCTGCGGCATATCAAGGAGACGGATGATCGTCCGAAACTCGTCCTGTTTCTCGGCTCGAACATCGGCAACATGCACCGTGACGAAGCGGCGTCATTCCTCTCTCAAATCCGCGAGACGACGACGGACGACGACCTGCTTCTCATCGGGATCGACCTGCGAAAAGACCGCGCGGTACTCGAAGCCGCCTATGACGACGCGCAGGGCGTCACCGCGCAGTTCAACCTAAACCTGCTCGACCGCATCAACCGCGACTTCGACGCGGACTTCGATCTGGACGCCTTCAGTCACCGAGCCGTTTATGAGGACGAGATCGGGCGGGTGGAGATGCACCTTGTTAGCGAACGCGCGCAGGTCGTGCGGATCGCTGATTTGGGGTTGGAAGTCGCGTTCGGCGAGGGTGAGGCGATGCACACGGAGAACTCGTACAAGTACTCGACGGACGAGATCGCCCGGCTCGCAGAACGAAGCGGGTTGACACTCCTCGATCAGCGGTTCGACGCGAAACGGCGATTCAGCCTGAACCTCCTCGCCCCGAATCTGGTATGATGCTGATATGGCAATGAGCGACGTGGCGGGTTTCACACGGAGGCGCTGATGCGACGCACGGGCTGGCTTTTGGCGACGATCACCTTCGTTTCCGGCTGCGCCTTGGTGATGGGCGAGCCCGGCAAACTCCCGAAGAACGTGCTGGGAGCGGGCGTCGTCGTGGAGTTTCATATCGACCCGGCGACCAAGACGGCGACGTGGGAGGGGGATCTCCCGATGGGCGACTATGAACTGCGCGTGAGGGTCAAGGCGTTGCCTGAGCGCAAACCGGAGCGCGTCGTCTTTCGCGGCTCCGCCGACGCGGGAGCCACGAAACCGAGTTCGCTGCTCATTCAGGGCTCGGAGGAGTTGGCGTTCGATCTCGTGGACAACGACGGGCTGATCGGCACGGTGATCGTCAACTACGAGCTCGACATGCTGTTCAAAGGGAGCGAAGGCACGATGCGGCGCGGTCGGCGTGACTTGATTCTCCGCAGCACGCACGGGTTCAGTCTGACCGAAGCGACAAACGGTACGTCCACAATCCGCTTCCGCGCGGAAGGCGGGGTTGACGTGGGAGATGTCGCTGTAGCGTGGGCGCGCGTCGCGGAGTAGTCAACGCGATTTCAGCATCGCCCACGTCGTCGTCTGTTTGCCCTGCGGTTCGACAGCGAGCGAAAACGCGGAGCGGTCCATTACCGACCGAATCTCCGCTTCGGTCAAGGCGCGCTTCCAAATATTGAGTTCATCCATTTGTGCGACGGCACCCAAAACGCCATTATGCTCGCCATTAAGGTTCTCTAGCGAGATGCCCACGCCCCCTCGACTCTCCTCCAACGAGCCCCAGTCGCGTGGGAGCACTCCGTCGGTATCGACCTGTCCGTCAAACCGTCCGTCGACATAGAGTCTCGCGGAATCCGTCCTCGTGTCGATTACCCATGCAAGGTGCGTCCATCGTCCTGTGTCGATGAGGTTCTTTCCAATCAGCGACCACCGATTGATGTTGTCCACTCGCATGTGTATCACCGGCGCGAGCGATTGAGCCAAACCGATAATGAGATCATCCTGGTTCGTCGCGTCCGCCACCCTCAACGCCCAGGTTTCTATCCCATCGTCGCTGGGATTGACCCACACGAGCACGG
>JAQBWJ010000431.1 GCA_027625215.1 Candidatus Poribacteria bacterium | reverse complement strand
CGAACTCCATCGGAACCGTTTTCCCCTCTTCAATGACGATTACGGCGTCAGCAGCCGCGATTCGCACAAGTCGGCATAGTACTTCCCGCTCGGACGCACGCGCCGCTCCTTCGTCGTCGGCTCGACCTCCACCAGCCCGAACTTCGCCGACAAGCCTTCCGCCCACTCGAAGTTGTCCATGAACGACCAGTGGTAATACCGCTCGATCTTGACCCCGTCGTTTCGAGCGCGCATCAGTTGGGTCAGGTGATCAAAGATGAACTTGCGGCGAAAGGCGTCTTTCGCGTCCGCCGTGCCGTTCTCGGTGATGTAGATGGGCGTCCCCACGTACGAGTGGATGTCCTTCACGACGTTGTACAGACCCTCCGCGTCGATCAACCAGCGGAGGTCGTTCATAGGCGCGTCAGGCGGGACGATCATCGCCTGTTTTCGTTTCGCGGTGCAGCGGACGCGGATCGGTTGGTAGTAGTTCACCCCGATGAAGTCCGCGAACTTGCCGCTCCCGGCGGGGTAGTCGTTGAACCCGTACGGGAAGACGCAATAGCCCGACGTATGCGCCAACAGCAGCGCGTTCTGAAAGCAGTGTTCCGCGACTCGCCGGTACAGTCGGTCGCTTGTTTTGTCGGGGTTGATGGCGCGGAAGTCGCCGTAGTGGATCGCCATGCCGACGTTCGCGTCGCGTCGTCGCTCGTGGATGATCCTGTAGGCGTGGATGTGGGCGCGCATCATGTTCCGCACGGCGTTCCGCATGTTCCACAGTCGCCGTTTGCCGGGGGGCCATATCGCAAGGCGATAGCCGTAGTAGGCGAACACGTTCGGCTCGTTGATCGTCACCCAGTCGGACACGAGGTCGCCGAGTCCGTCCATCACATAGCGCACGAAGGCGAGGTAGTCCTGAATCGTCTGCGGATGCGCCCACCCGCCCTGATCTTCCACCCAAAGCGGGTTGGTGAAGTGGTGAAGCGTCACCAACGGGACGATGCCGTTCGCCAACAACAGTTCGATCTCGTAGCGGTAGCGCTCCATCGCCGCGTCGTTGCGAGCGCCTTTGGTCGGCTCGAGACGCGCCCACTCGACGCCGAGTCGGTACGTCTGCTGTTTCATCTCGACCAGCAACGCGACATCCTCGTCGATCCGCGTCCAATGTCCGGCGGAGTCGCGTGTGTGCGAGCCGTTCTTCACCTTGCCGAGATCGCACCACCGCGACCAACTGTGTTCGACATCGCCGCCCTCGATCTGTGTCGCGGACGTGCCGCAGCCCAGCAGCAGGTCGTCCGGCAGTTGGATAGGCGAGATGAACGTCTCCGTTGACATGAGCGACCCTTCGCGAAGGTGTGGAGATTCAATCGAGCGCATTATACGCGACGCAGGGCATTGCGTCTTGCGGTGGTCATAGTCGGCGACTTAAGGTACACTCAGTGAGCATGATTCGCCCGAAACCACGAAAAACGGTTCACCCGTCGTTAAAGAACATCGGGCTGGTCCATCAACTGTCCAGGTTGTATCTGCATGTATATCAGAGTTAGTCCTACACGCTGGATCGAAGCGGAGGAGGCTTTGCTCGAAGGCGGAGCCTTGACCCGTATTTCCATTGAGCCTGTGTACCCGATTTCTCCGGCTCAAGCCTCTTGTCTGCTACAGCGCGCGATCCCCTTCGAGCAGATCAGCCGAGAGGAATACGATGAGGTCGTCCGACGAGAACGTTCGCTCGCTCCATCCGAACGACGACGACGGTCCGACGAACTCTTTCAACAAGCCATCGGCGCCCACCGCGAACGCACCGAATCGACAGCAAGTACGCGAGTATGAACTGTACGTTCCCCTTGAATACAATGAAGACGAGTTCGGCGTTCGTCAGCAGATCGAAACGTGGAAACTCGCCACGATTCGTCAACGCCTGATTGAGCAGTTCGGGGGGGGATGACCGCCTCGAACGTTGACCTGCCGTTTTCCGGCGTCTGGCGAGACCCAGCCACATCAACCGTCTATGTTGACCGCATTCAAATTCTACGGTGCGTTGATTGGGGTTCGGGGTTTTTGGAAGGTGAGGCATTTTTCCGCGAATTTAAGGCATTTCTTATCGGCTTCTTGGAGCAGGAGGAGATTCTCGTGCTATTCTTTGACAAATCGCGCATTTAGTCGTCGGCGCGACGCAATGATTTCGGTTTTGCTTCTGTACCGAGACTCACGTAACATGCGTTCCGTTCGCTATAGACCTCCTCACCACCCCCTCATCTACGATGACGTTTTTTGGGAAAGGCACGGAATGGCTCGTCCAGACGGTCGCGCAAACGATCAGTTGCGTCCGGTCGAAATTGTGCGTCGCTACACGAAGTTCGCCGCCGGTTCCGCGTTGATTTCAATCGGCGACACGAAAGTCATCTGCACGGCGCAAATCGACGACCGCCCGCCGCGCTTCATGCAGGACGAAGGCGCGCGAGGTCGCGGATGGGTCACGGCGGAATACGAGATGCTGCCCGGCTCCACCCCCGACCGCTCACAGCGCAGCCGCACCCGCATCGGCGGACGCACCTCCGAGATTCAACGACTCATCGGACGCGCCCTCCGCGCCGCCACCGACACGAACCAGATCGGTGAGCGCACCATCTGGGTCGATTGCGACGTGATCCAGGCGGACGGCGGCACGCGCTGCGCCTCGATCACGGGCGGGTTCGTCGCGTTGATGGACGCCCTCCGCACGTTGGAGGCGGACGGCAAACTCGGCGATGTCTTCCCGATCAAAGACTACGTGGCGGCGGTGAGTGTCGGCGTGGTGGGCGGCAACTCGGTGCTCGACCTGCCGTACGTGGAGGACTCCAAAGCCGAAGTCGATATGAACGTCATCATGAACGGCGCGGGCGAGTTCGTCGAGGTGCAGGGCACCGGCGAGGAAGGCACGTTCTCGCGCGACCAGATGAACGCGCTTCTCGATTTGGCGACGGTCGGCAACCACCGACTGATCTCGCTCCAAAAGAAACTGTTTGACGAGGACTTGGATGTCGTTCGTTCTGGCGACTGAGAACTTGCACAAGCGCGACGAAATCGCCGCGATCCTCGCGCGTTTGGGGGTGAAGGGTGTCCCCATCTGCACGCTGAGGGATGTGCCGAGTCTCTCGTCTCCGGTGGAAGATGGGGCAACGTTCGCCGAAAACGCGCGGATCAAGGCGTTCCACGTCTCGAAGACAACGGGCGGCTATGCGTTGGCGGACGATTCCGGCTTGTGTGTTGACGCGCTGAACGGCGCGCCGGGCATCCATTCTTCCCGTTACGCCGGAGAGAACGCGACCGACGCCGACCGCATCGCCAAACTGCTCCGCGAACTGCGCGACGTTCCCGACGAGAAGCGTCGCGCGCGGTTCGTCTGCGCGATGGCGCTGACGCATGGACACGAGATCATCGCCGAGACCGAAGGCGTCTGCGAGGGACGCATCGCCCTCAATCCGGCGGGAAGCGACGGCTTCGGGTACGACCCGGTCTTCTATCTACCCGACCGCGCCCGCACGTTGGCGGAGGTGGGTCCGGAGGAAAAGAACCGCATCAGCCACCGTTTCAAGGCGTTGAACGCCATCGCCCCGACACTGGCGCGAGTCCTTGTCTCCATCCGGTAGTTGTCGGTTTGCAACTCCGACGATAGTATTTACGTGAGCGACGCAGTTGGAGAGCGCGGTTGCGCGGCGAGAGTCATCCATCGGGAATATTGTTAAGGTAACCCAAGTTGCGACCTATATGACGAAGTCGATGCTGTATGCCAGAACGAAGAGAAAG
>JAQBWJ010000430.1 GCA_027625215.1 Candidatus Poribacteria bacterium | reverse complement strand
GGTCCAATCCACGTTGAAGGTGACGTGCCCTATCCGTCGATAACCGAGCCTGATCAGGTGATCCATCGCGTGTGACGCGCCCGCGACGTTATTCATCATCACGCGATCACAACACAAGTCGCCGTGCGGCACCATGATCTGAACGGCGGGGACTCGCGTCGCAAGTTCCTGACAGAGCGCTAGGTTTTTCGTCTCGAACGGGCAAAGAAAAAGGATACCATCCGGCGGCGAGTCCAGCAGCGACGCGAGGTACTCCTTCTCGCGCGCAGCGGAGCCGTACCAGTCCAAACATCGTATGGACGCGCCGAATCTGGCGGCAGCCATTGTCGCGCCGCGCGCCACTTCCGCCCTCGTCCAGAACAGCAGATTGTTCGCCAGAAGCATGATGCGTCGAGCGTTTGACATAGTTACGCGTTCGTTATAAGTAAGGATAAAACTCGAGCCTGAGTGCGTCGCGTCCCTTTCTGCATTGTACGATCATCTGATTCTGCGCTGCAAACCAGCGAATCCATCAAATCGAACTGCCACCCTCTCACGCAAATAGGGATTGTGGCTGGCGGCACAGATTGGCTGAGACGCTGGAGACGGTCGGGTTGAGCGGGTATGAGGACCGCGCGATCTACCGGCTGTCGGGCGGGAAGAAAAGGCTTGTGTCGCTGGCGAGCGTGCTTGCGATGGCTCCTGACGTGTTGTTTGCTTGACGAACTCGACGAACGGGCTCTCGGAAGCCGTCGTCGAAACGCCTGATCGCGTCGCGCGATCCCGCGCGTGCTGCGGGCTGACGCAGCGATCTCGTTCTCTCTTGCCGTTGTCTGAAGCCTACGATTCGGACCGCTACGAGGTGTATCGCTGGCTGCCGCGCGATGTACACCATGTAGGCAAAGGCGGACCGGCCAACTGGAACGAGCGGGCTCACTCGATCTTGCGGAATCGCCTGTGTCGGCTCCGCCACCGCACGAAAGGCTATACCAAGCGGGTCTGGTGGTTGCGCGCGTCGCTCGCGATGGTCTGCCTCTATCTGGGATGGATCTAAGCTCATCATGAATCAGGAACACCTCGCCGTTCGATGAGCAGGTCAACCGCCACGCGCAGCTTATCCTTGATTGATAACGCAACGGGGTCGCGGATATAATGCGCGTCCAAATCGAACAGCTAAGGAGGCCTGTCATGCGCGCGTTTCGTTTGACCCGTGCGGTCGTTGCGTTGTTTATTCTGACATGGGTAGTGGCGCGCGCTGCCGCACCGATTCCGCCCGCCAACGGCGGTAGCGGATCGAACGATTCATTTGGCGAAAACTACCACAAACTCGACCCGGTGCTTCGCGGACTCGTTCTCTCGTCGCCCGACCATTGGGACGCCTTTGCAGCCGTGACACCGATCCTTCGCCTACGCAATGGAAATGCTGTCTCCGTCTTTATGGACGGTTCCGTTTCCGACGCGGAAATCCGTCAATTAGGGGGCGAAGTCCGCGTTCGGATGCGGAGCGGCATCGTCTCGGCGACGTTACCCATCGCGTCGTTACGCGCGTTGGCGGAACTTACCTCGCTGACGAGGGCTGAGGTCGCAGCGAGACGGCACACTCGGCTGGACAAAGCCGTTCCCGACACGCTGAGCGATCCGACGTACGTGCGACAAACACGCGGCTTGACCGGAAAAGGCGTCTTCGTCTGTGTGATCGATAGCGGACTCGACGTGCGCCATCCATCCTTCTTAAATGCGGACGGCACAACCCGCGTCTACGCCTACCGCGACCCCGAAGCGGACGCCGAATACAACTCTCAACAGATCAACGCGAATCCCGGCGCCGCTCCGACAGACCCGGACGGACACGGTACGCACGTCACGGGCATTGCGGCGGGCACGGGTCGCAGCGCGACGGGAGCGACGGGATTCGTCGGCGTCGCTCCCGAATCGGGGCTGCTGATCGCCAAACAAGGCGCTTCCGACCAACACTTGGTCGACAACATCGTTTGGTTCAACCAAAAACTGGACGAGATCGGCGCGCAGACAGGCGCGCGACCTCGCGCCGTCGTCAATATGAGCCTCGGCGGACATCTCGGACCTCACGACGGGACGAACTTACTCGACCGCATGTTGGACGAGTTCATTGACGCCGGGTTGCCGATGGCGATTTCGGCGGGGAATGAGTATGATTCCGGTTTGCATACAAGCGGTACACTCTCCGTCGGACAGACTGCGACGCTGACGATCCTCCCGCCGACGGGACCCGACGCGCCCACCTCCGGCAACTTGACCGTCGACGTGTGGTATCAAGCGAACGATGCGATGGACTTCGCGCTGTTGTATCAAGGGCAGCCCGTGAACTTTCCGGATGTTGGCACGACGGTCGCGCTCGGCACATGGGCGGAATCGCAACAAGGAGACGGGTACATCTACGTCGATCACATCGACGGAGGCAAGAATGGCAACGAAGGGGGACCGGACTCGTTTTCCGGCGATGAACGCGGCGGGCGTCGGGTTTACGTGACCGTCACTTGGGACGACACAAACTTCCACCCGAAAGACCTTCGTCTCCGCCTGACGGGGAAGACCGTAGCGGGTTCCGGCGAATGGCACGCCTGGATCGTCACCGAGAACGGCACGAAATGGCTGAACCCGGACCCACGTTTCACGATTGGGTCGCCCGGCTCCGCGAAGAAGGCGGTTACGGTCGCGTCGTACGTGTCGCGCGTCACCTCCAGTTCCGAAGCCCCTCTGGGCGCGATCTCCGTGTTCAGCAGCGCGGGACCGTTGCGAAACCAACTTCCGTCGTTCGCCAAACCGACGATTGCCGCTCCCGGCGATGTCGTCGTTTCAGCGAAGGCTGCGGGCGCGAAGGACGACGGCGACCCAGTCCCAGCCCCGAACGACTACTACGGGCTGCAAGGCACGTCGATGTCGTCCCCGATGGTGGCGGGCGCGATTGCGTTGCTCCTTCAAGCGAACCCGAAACTCACGCCCGCAGAGATTATGTCGGCGATTCAGATGAGCGCGGTCGCGTCCGGCGATGGGGAGCGTTGGGGCGCGGGAAAACTGAACCTTGCAGCGGCGTTGAAGCGTCTCGACCCGGTGACAACACAGCCCGCGCTGTTCGTTTCGGCTCTACCTGCGGGTGGCGCGATCCAGTCCGGTTCGACGATCACGGTCACGTTTGACAAAGACCCCGGCGTTCTGACGGTCGGAGGGGGAACCGCCGTCGGAACGGGCGTCACTCGTACGATCACGGTGAGCGCGGCAACGGTCACAATCACATGGGAAGGCGGCGCGACGACGCTCACCTACGTCATCGCTCCGGCGAGCAATCCCAGCGACGTGGACGAAAACGGAGTCGTGAACATCATCGATGTGATCCTTGTCGCGCGCGATTTCGGCAGCGCATCGCCAATCACGGCGAGAGCGGATGTCAACCGCGACGGCATTGTGAGCATCATCGATGTGATCCTTGTCGCCCAACGATTCGGCGCGGCGGCGGCTCCGAGCGCGAACGACACGCCCGCTCGGTTGTTGGAACGGCTCATCGTGACGGCGCGCGCCTCAGACGACGGTTCCGTTGCGTTCCGCGATGGCATCGCCTCGCTGGAGAACATCCTCTTCCGCCTTGTTCCGACGCGCACCGCGCTGCTGCCGAACTATCCGAACCCGTTCAACCCGGAGACATGGATTCCGTTTGAACTGCGCGACGGTTCCGACGTGTCGGTTTCAATCTACGACGCGGGCGGCAGCATCGTTCGGCAGTTCGCGCTTGGCTTCAAGGAACCGGGTATGTA
>JAQBWJ010000429.1 GCA_027625215.1 Candidatus Poribacteria bacterium | reverse complement strand
GTCTCAACGTTTGGTCGCTCCCCCGTTGTTCGATCCCGTGAAGTCGCGCCGTGAGTCTAGCATGGGGCGAAGGAAGGCGCAACACGCGGATTCGTTTTCCCGACGCTACGACCCTGCCGCAATCGCCTCTTCCAGTGTGAATCGATGTTTGTACAACGCGCTGCCGATGATCACTCCGTCGATTCCGGCGTCCACGACGGCGGCGAGTCGGCGCACATCGTCCAGTGTGGAGACGCCTCCCGACGCGATCACCGGAATCGTCAACGCTTCCGCCAGCGCGACCGTTGCCTCGACGTTCGGACCTTTCAACATGCCGTCCTGCCCGATATCGGTGAAAATGATGATCGTCGCGCCGTACTGTTCCATCTTTTTGGCGAACTCGACGGCGTTCAACTCCGTCGTCACCTTCCACCCGCGCGTGGATACGAACCCGTCGCGGGCGTCGATGCCGACGGCAATACGGTCGGGGAACTCGGCGGCGGCTTCTTTCACCAACTCCGGCGACTCGACGGCAGCCGTCCCGATGATCGGTCGGTGAACGCCCGCGTCAATCGCGCCGCGCACCTGTTCCATGCCCCTCAGACCTCCCCCCAACTGCGTCGGAACCTCAACCGCCGCAACGATGCGACGGATCGCGTCGGCGTTCTGGGGCGCGCCGGAAAACGCGCCGTCCAGATCAACCAGATGCAGCCACGCCGCGCCTTGAGCCGTCCAGTGATGCGCCATTGTAACGGGATTGTCCGAGAAAACCGTTTCTCTATTGGGGTCGCCCTGTTGAAGTTGGACGCAATTTCCATTTCTCAGGTCGATTGCAGGGTATATTTTGAACATAGCAAGGAAGAAGCGAGATAATGGGACGCGAGGAGAGAGTGTCGGCGGAAAAACGCGCCGCTTGATTCAACTCATCCCTCTCGCTCACACTTCGCCCCTCACTCCTCTCCACTCAAAGTAGGGTCATACATGATTCGTCCGGTCGTTGGGATTACGTGCCAGTTCGATCCGAGCCCATCCAATCGTAGCGCGGAAACGATGGACGGAACACATCGGCTGCCGGACGCCTACGTGCGCGCCGTGCGAGAGGCGGGCGGACTGCCGATCCTGCTGCCGACAACGCACGCTTCCGAAGTGCGCGTCGAGTACCTTCGCACCGTCGATGCGCTCATCTTCTCCGGCGGCGGCGACCTGGACCCTTATCTGTTCGGCGAAGACCCGATCCCCGCACTGGGCGATGTCGATCCGTTGCGCGATGAGTTCGAGCTCGGTCTGTGCGAAGACGCGCTCGACATGAACCTGCCGATACTGGGCATATGCAAAGGGTCGCAGGTCATCAATCTGGTCGCGGGCGGCACGGTGATCCAAGACATCGCCGACGCGATCCCCGATCCGATCCAACATCGGCAACGCGCCGCCATTTGGTATGGGTCTCACCGTGTCGAAATCGCGTCGGACTCGCTACTCTGCCGTCTGATGAACACGAACGTCGCGCGCGTGAACTCGTTCCACCATCAGTCCATCGGCGAAGTGGCGCAGGGTTTTCGCGCCGTCGCGCATACTGCGGACGGCGTGATCGAGGCGATTGAGAGCATCCGCCACGAGTTTGTCGTCGGGGTGCAGTGGCACCCTGAAGGGATGTTCGAAGCGACCTCCGAAGCGATGGGGTTGTTCACCGGGTTGATCGAAGCGTGCCGCAACGTGCGCGAGCGCGTGATGGACACCGCCATCGAGGTCGGTGATCAACCTTTGTAGAACTCGACGCGCCGTCCGGCGTGATTCCCCAACCGCGCCACCAACGAGGCGCGCCCGTTGTCGTCCATCGGAACGAACTCTTTAGTCAAGTCGATTTTCTCTTGGAGTTGGCTCGCGTCGTCGCAGCCGGTGATCAGCACCGAGATCGGCAGCGACCACGCGAAATAGATCGCCTCGCGCATCGTCAATTGGTGCGGGACGAGGTGCGGGTTGTCGCCGTGCTCGCCGTGCTGCGAGCCGCCGAAGAAGCCGCCGTTGGCGAGCGTTTTCATCGCCAAAACGCCGATCTTGCGTTCCATGAGTTTCGGCAGCACGTTCGTGATGAAACTCTCGTAGGACGGGTCGCAGGCATTGATCGGCATCTGACAGGTATCGAACATGTCGGGTGTGTCGGCGGTCTTTTCGAGCATCCGCAGGTGCGCGGCGGGTCGTGTGTGTCCTGTGAAGCCGATGAACCGCGCCTTGCCTTCCTCCTTCGCCTTCATCACCACCTCCAACACGCCTTTCGAGAGGCGGCTGTCCACGTCGTTTACCGTGTCAACGGCGTGAATCTGCCAGAGGTCGAGGTGATCGGTCTTCATGCGTCGAAGCGAGCCTTCGAGATGACGGCGAGCGGTCTCGGCGTCTCCGGCGGTCGTCTTCGTCATGATGAATAACTCGTCTCGGTACTTCGGGGTGAGCAGTTTGCCGATGCGCTCCTCGCTGCCTCCGCCCCAGTACGACTCCGCCGAGTCGATGAACCGGACGCCGCCCGCGAGCGCTGTTTCAACCGTTTTCTGCGCCTCCGCCTCGCTCATCCGACCCAAATGCCATCCGCCGACGCCAAGCATCGTGACCGCTTCGCCCGTGCTGCCCAACGCGCGGAGAGGAAGCAGTTCGCCGAGTCGGTCGGACGTTGCGCCGGGTTTCAGCCCTTTGGCGGCGAGCGTTCCGCTCACCATCGAGCCCGCCGTCATGCCCGCCATCAGTTTCAAGAAATTGCGTCGATTGAACATTGCGCGTCTCCGTCCGGTGTTGCATATCCAATACGCATTATCGGCGAATGGGGTTCGCGCAATCAAGTCGCGGCAATTCATTGTATTTCAAGCCGAGATTGCTTAGAGTTGGAATCATCGACGCGACAATCGCGTTTGGCGACGGATTCTGAGGAGGGGTGTTGTGCAACGGCTCGGCGTTGATTTGGGAGGGTTACGCATTCGGTTGACGGATGACGGCTCCGTGTTCACGGAGATCGCGCCGTCATCGCATGCCTCCGACGTGCTGCTTGCCCCTCCGCTGGTAGATATCCAACTGAACGGGTTCGGCGGCATCGACATCAATTCGCCGGATGTTCAACCCGACGACCTCCTCAATATGCTCGAAAAAGTGTGGGCGGGCGGCGTCGGATTCTTCCTGCCGACAGTCGTCACCGGATCGCGTGAGCGGATGCTGCGGTCGATCCGCATGGTGCGCGAGGCTTGCCGTCAGGATGCGCGGTTTGCGCGGAGCGTGGTCGGGATTCATGTGGAAGGTCCTTACATCTCGCTCGAAGACGGACCGCGAGGCGCTCACCCCTTGCAGCACGTTCGTCAACCGGATATGGACGAGTACCGCGCGTGGCAAGAAGCCGCCGACGGGACCGTTCGCCTCGTGACACTCTCACCGGAGTGGGATAACGCGCCGCCGTTCATCGAACACATCGTCAACGACGACGTGCGAATCGCCATAGGTCACACGAAAGCGACTTCCGAGCAGTTGGACGCCGCCGTCCGCGCGGGGGCGACGCTGTCGACTCATCTCGGCAACGGGGCGCACGCAATGATCCAGCGTCACCCGAACTACATTTGGGAACAACTCGGCGACGACCGATTGTGGGCGAGCCTCATCGCCGACACGCACCATCTTCCGCCGCGCACATTGAAGTCGATGGTGCGCGGCAAAACGCTTGATCGAACCATCTTTACGAGCGATGCCGTGTGGGTGGCGGGACTTCCCGCCGGGCAGTACGGCGGGTTCGACGGCAAAGGGTTGGAAGTGCTGGAGA
>JAQBWJ010000428.1 GCA_027625215.1 Candidatus Poribacteria bacterium | reverse complement strand
CCCGCGCCGATCCCGAACCCGACCCACAACGCGGGGCGCATGTAGAAGGCGAGCGGGTTCTCCTGGGTCATCTCGAAGGGGAGTTGGGTGAGCGGGTAGGTGAGTTTTTCGTGTTCCATCCACTGACGACGCACGAGGACGTTCAGGCAGAGAGCCGTGAACGCGAACGCCGTGAAGAACACCGTCCACGCGACGACGGGCAACGCCCAGCCGCGCAGTTGTCGCGCGTCGAGTACCGTTGCGTCGCCCTCGTAGAAGGGGGTCAGGATGGCGGGGTCGTTCACGGTGAGCCACGTCGGGACGTGTCGCCCGAACAGGACGTTCCACTCGTTCTCCGGCGTCGCGTACCAACTCGCCGTGCCGAGCGTGCAGAAGACGGTCTGGGTGAAGTCGTGTCCGCTGACGGCGACGGCGGTGATCATCACGACGTAGACGGTGAGCATTTCGCCCTGAGAGGGCGCGTTGCGCGGGAAGGCGCGTCGCAGCCCGAAGTTGAGGATCGACAGGATGAACAGCGAGAAGATCGCGTTGAAAAAGATCGACATGGTGGTCGGGTACTGCGTTCCCCAGACCGTCTCCCACTGAACGACGAGGTAGACGTTCATCGGAATGAACAGCGTGCCGATCAACGCGGCGCGGAGGGTGACTCCGCCGTTGGTGGGGGTACTCGGTTTCATCGCGAGGCTCGCCGGGGCGACAGTGTGGGGAATCATCGTCGGAGCGCCGTGGTGGCGGCGTCTCGCTCGTTCGATTGGACTCTACCACAAAGCAGGATGGGGGCGCATCCCGGCGAATCGGGACGAAGATGGGACAACGCTACGTCCTGTCGTCTCAGAAACGCGAAACTACGAATAGCCCCATGCTTTCGGTACAAACAACTGCTGGTACAGGTGGATCGCGTAGTCGTCCGTCATCCCGGCGACGTAATCGCAGACCGCCCGCATCACCCCCTCGTTATCGGCGATGGAGCGGTATTGCGTCGGCATCGTCTCCGGCTTTCGCTCGTAATGCTCCATCAGCGCCTTTAACAACCCCTGCGCCTTGACAACCTCCGACATGATCGGCGACGACGGGTACACCTGTTCGTACATGAACGCCTTGATCTCGTCCGTCGCGGCGAGAACGGCGTCGCTCATCGTCACGCGCGAGCGGTCGGCGCTCGATTCGATCACGTCGGCGACCACCCGACCGATCCGTTCCCCGTGCGTCTTGCCGAGCGTCGACAACGCCTCTTGCGGCAGTTGTTCCACCCGAAGCACCTCGCCGCGCACGGCGTCCTCGATGTCGTGATTGAGGTATGCCGTCACGTCCGACACGCGGACGACCATTCCCTCCAACGTCTGCGGAACCCATTTGCCCTCGAAGATTGATCCGCGCCCCTTCGAGTGCCGACCGATTCCCTCGCGGACTTCGTGCGTCAAATTCAACCCCTCGCCGTCGCGCTCCAGCGCGTCCACCACGCGGAGGGACTGTTCGTAGTGATTCCACCCGTCGGGGTGAAACGCGCTGAGCGCGTCTTCGCCCGCGTGTCCGAACGGCGTGTGTCCGAGATCGTGTCCGTAGGCGATGGCTTCGGTGAGGTCTTCGTTCAGTCGCAGCCCGCGCGCAATCGTCCGCGCGACTTGGGCGACTTCGAGCGTGTGGGTCAGTCGCGTGCGGTAGTGATCGCCTTTTGGGGCGAGGAAGACCTGCGTCTTCCCCTTCAACCGACGAAACGCCTTGCTGTGAAGGATGCGGTCGCGGTCGCGTTGGAACTCCGTGCGGTAGTGACAAGGCGTGATCGGACGGAGTCGCCCACGGGAATGCTTGCTTCGCATCCCGTGCGGCGACAGCAGTTTGTCTTCCGTCTCCTCCAAGTAGTCCTTTACCGTCACCGGAGTTCTCCGCGATGCGGGTTGTTATCGGCTCGAAGACTTCAAGATACCCCAAACGACCGTCGCGCGGTCGCGCGCGTCAACGGCGAGGTTCGGGTCCAACTCGCCCATTTGCGTTCTCACGTCCGCCTGAGTCAACGCGCGGCTGAACACTTTCACGTCGTCGTATGTGCCGACCGTCCAGCGCACTGTCCCGCCGCGCGACCCGATGTACAACGCGCCCGTGTTCGTTTGGAGATTGCCCGCGCAATCACCCTGTTTAACGCTCTCGCCGGTCACGTAGATTGTGATCGACTCGCCGTCGAAGACGCCCGCGACGTGCACCCATCCCTGCCCGATCACCGTGCCGCCGAAGACCGCGTCCGCGCAGGCGGCGGGCAGATCGAACGACTGCCACAACGCGCCGTTGGTCCAAACGGGCATCAGCGCGTACTCGCCCGGAGCCCACACATTGCCTTTTTCGATCCCCATCTGGAAGTCGCCCGACACCGCCGGGATGTTCGCCCAAAGCATCAGCGTCTGTTCCGCCGTCACGTTGAGATCGTCCGAATGCGGCACTTCCGCCCACGCGCCGTTTTCGAGGACGATTCCGCTGCCGTACTTGCCCGCGCCGCGCTCGGCGGAGCCTTTCAGCGTCGCATCGTTGCCGTGACCGCTCACGTCGAGCTCGGTCGCGTTGTTCGCGTCGTCGAACGTCAACCACAGCACGAGCGATTCATCCACCTGCGCGACGGCGGAAAGACTCAACGCCGCCGCGACGCCAATCAACATCGCCGAACTCAATCGTCGCAACGTGTTCATCAAACTAAGCCCTCTGCCTTCTTCTTTTTTGGACACTATGGTCGTGGGAAAAGGTTACGGAGTATCAACCTCGCCATCGTCCCCTTCCAGTGCCTCACCGTTGTTAAAACAATAGGACGAAGCGTCCGCGTTCGTCAAGCGCGGGCGCGGCTTGACCGCCTTCGGGGTGGTGTGCTAACGTAAGGCGTCCCCGTAACGATTTCGGTGACTCCGATTGACGGCTCAGTTTGGGGAGAGAGGCGCTGCGTATCATGTCGCGTTCCGACGACACGCTTGAACTGCTCGAACGGGATGCGCCCAGCCGCGAGGCGCGCGACAAACCGTTTCGGATCGCCGTTGCACCGACGATTCGGCTCAGCGACGACGCCTCCGCCGTTCAACGCGAACCGACGTGGACGACCTCCGAACTCACCCTGTTTCCGACGCGCGCCGTCCGACCGAAGCCGCCGACGCTCCGTTCCAACCTGACCGCGCAACTGCGCCCCAAAGTGATCGGCTTCTTCCGCCGCGAAGAACGCCTGTCCGCCGTGCCCTCGTTTATTGTGGACCGCGGACACGTTATCATGCGGGAGTCGGTCTACCGACGTTCCAACTTCACGCAGCGCGTCCGCGAGCGCGGCATCGCCCTTTGTCTGTTTGCGGCGGTCAGCGCGTTGCTTTGCCTCGTGACGCCGTTCGGGTTAGCCCCCTGCGCGTTGAGTTTCGCCGTTGCGTGGGCGGAGATGAAGGTCGGTTGGACGCAACTCTCGAACGCGGCGACGCGACTCGTCGGGGCGGCGATGGTGCTTTCACTCGGCGGGATCGTCTATCAGACGGTGTATTGGGTCACACAACTCGTTGTGTGGATTGGCGCGGTCGCGCGATAGCCTCGTTTTTCAAGTGATGATCGAAGCGCTCGGGGGAGGGCTTGGCGGCGCGACGATTGCCCTCACCGTCTCCCATCTGGTATTGTTCTTTCCGTTGAATCAGTCCCCCTTTACATTACGCCCACACGCTCTCCGAAACCCGGCAGATGAACGACTACGGCTACGCCGACGCGACGTGCCTGACCTATTTCTCAACCCTCGCGCCCGTGTACGACGCGGCGATGCCGGGA
>JAQBWJ010000427.1 GCA_027625215.1 Candidatus Poribacteria bacterium | reverse complement strand
GTGACAGGTGGTTGGTTGACGTCGGATAATCGCGCAACAATTATTGCGGTCTTGTACTCAGAATGACACCAATGACACCGTTGTTGGGTTTCATCGAACGTCTCACCTCCGGCGAAACGTCCATTCGGGCGAGCCGTACACGTCCCTCGCCAAACGACCAATCGCCTCCATCGGCGGATCGGGAGCCGCGTCGCGCGCGCCCCACGCCTCGATCAGCGCCTGTTTCACATCTTCTTTTAAGGCGGGCAGGTTCGTCACGAACTCGGCATGTGAACGCCCTTCCCGATACTTCGGCGCGCGCGAAGGCGTCGCCAACAGGTCGTCCATCAACCCGATGTCCATGCCCAACAGGAACGTCCCGTGAAACAGGACGCGCCGCCGCTTCCGACGACTCGCGTTTCCCGAAAACTTCCGCCAGTCCAGCGCGAGATCGGTGTCGCCTTCGAGGGTGATCCGCCCATCGACAAGCGGCTGAAGCGCGTCCCGCTGCCGCGCCATGATCCACCGATTCGTCTCCCCGACGCGCGCCAACGCCGGATCGCGCTCCATCGACAACACAAGCGCCATGTTCAAACACCCGACCGCCTGCACCACCGCCCCGCCCCCCGACCGCCGTCGGGTGATCGCCGCGCCCCGCTCCCGACACGCCGCGACATTCACTTCCCGTTCCACTCGATTCGACAATCCCACGACAACGAACGGCTCCGGCGGCTCCCAAAAGCGCAACGTTTCGTCCCATTCGCCCGCCTCGCATCGCTCCAACAGAACCTCGTCGCACGCGAGATTCTCCTCCGGCGATGGCAGCGTCATATCAAGCAGCACCATGAACTAGCCGACCTGTCGAGGGTTGAATTGACGCGAAAGCGTTTGAGCGACAGCCATGTATAAACTACAATAAGGGGTGGAAGTCGCGCAAAACCTGTCCTGAGCCGGTCGAAGGGATCGGCGATTTCGACCGCCGCCTTCTTCGGAAACCTTCAGCGGAAACCTTCTGCACGCCGGGAGAGTGACCTAGTGGCTTCGACCCACCCTCCGCGCCCCGACGACCTCGACCGAAAAATCCACGACGATCCCGAAAAGGGGATCGAAGCCCTCGAAAACCTCCTCGCCTATGTGCTCGCGCAGCGCGAATCGACGTACGCCTCGCATCTGCTGAACCGCCTTGTCGCGCGGCTGCGGGAGTCGGGCGTCAACATCCCTTTCACCGTCAGCACGCCGTACCGCAACACGATTGAACCCGAAGACCAAGCGCCCTATCCCGGCGACCTCGACCTCGAAGACCATATCGCCAGTTACGTCCGCTGGAACGCGATGGCGACCGTCGTTCAGGCGAACCGCATCCATCACGGCATCGGCGGACACATCTCGACTTTCGCCTCCAGCGCGACGCTCTACGAAGTCGGGTTCAACCACTTCTTTCGCGGCAAGTGCGACGATCACCCCGCCGACATGGTCTTCTTTCAAGGACACGCCGCGCCCGGCATCTACTCGCGCGCCTATCTTGAAGGGCGGCTCGACGACGACGACCTGCACAACTTTCGGCAGGAACTCGCGGAGGGCGGCGGTCTGTCCTCCTACCCGCACCCGTTCCTGATGCCCGACTTCTGGCAGTTCCCCACCGTCTCGATGGGGTTGGGACCGATCATGTCGATCTACCAAGCGCGTTTTTCGCGTTACCTGCACGCGCGCGGGCTGGTCGAAGGACCCGAACCGAAGGTGTGGTCGTTTCTGGGCGATGGGGAAGTGGACGAACCGGAATCGCTCGGCGCATTGACCCTCCCCGCCCGCGAGAAGTTAGACAACCTCATCTGGGTCGTCAACTGCAACCTCCAGCGGCTCGACGGACCCGTGCGCGGCAACGCGAAGATCATTCAGGAGCTGGAAGCGATCTTCAGGGGCGCGGGCTGGAACGTCATCAAAGTCGTGTGGGGCTCTGGCTGGGACGAACTGTTTTCCCGCGACCGAAACGGGCTGCTGCTCCGGCGCATGGAGGAGGCGGTAGACGGCGAGTTTCAGGGGTACTCCGTCGAACCGGGCTCCCACACCCGCCGACATTTCTTCGGCAAGTACCCCGAACTCCGCGCGTTGGTGAACCACCTGACCGACGACGAACTCGAAGAGCTCCGGCGCGGCGGACACGACCCGCACAAGGTCTACGCCGCCTACCACGCCGCCGTGAACCACACCGGCAGCCCGACGGTCATCTTGGCGAAGACGGTCAAAGGGTTCGGTCTCGGCGAGGCGGGTGAGGGGCGAAATATCACCCACCAGCAGAAGGAGTTGAACGAGCGCGAACTCCGCGAGTTCCGCGACCGTTTCGACATCCCCATCTCCGATGAGGACATTCCGAGCGCGCCGTTCTATCGTCCCAAAGAGGATAGTCCCGAAACGAAATACCTCCACGAACGGCGCAAGGCGCTCGGCGGCTACCTCCCCGAACGCCACCACGACGCGACGCCGCTCAACACGCCCGACCGCGAGTTCTTCGCCGAGGCATATAAAGGCTCCGGCGACGCGGAAGCCTCCACGACGATGGCGTTCGTCCGCCAACTGACCCAACTGATGCGCCACAAGGAGCTCGGGCGGCACGTCGTCCCGATCATCCCCGACGAGGCGCGCACCTTCGGGCTGGACGCGCTGTTCCGTCAGTTCGGCATCTACGCGCCCTTCGGTCAGTTGTACGAGCCCGTCGACAAAGACCACCTCCTTTACTACCGCGAGGCGGCGGACGGGCAGATTCTGGAGGAAGGCATCACCGAGGCGGGGTCGATGTCGTCGCTGATCGCGGCGGGCACGGCGTACGCGAATCACGGCGTCCACATGATGCCGTTCTTCATCTACTACTCGATGTTCGGGATGCAGCGCGTCGGCGACCTGATCTGGGCGGCGTGCGACTCGCGGGCAAGAGGCTTCCTCCTCGCGGCGACGGCGGGGCGAACGACCCTCAACGGCGAGGGGCTCCAACATCAGGACGGGCACAGCCACCTCTTTGCGAGCGCGTTCCCGACGGTTGAGGCGTACGACCCGACATTCGGCTACGAGATCGCCGTCATCCTGCAAGACGGGATGCGCCGCATGTTCCAAGAGGACGAAGACCTTCTCTACTACATGACGCTCTACAACGAGAACTATCGCATGGCTCCGATGCCCGAAGGCGCGGAGGACGGCATCTTGAAGGGGCTGTACAAGTTCCGTCGCGCGGAGTCGGAGCGGAAACATCGGGCGCAGATTTTCGGCAGCGGGGCGATTCTGAACGAAGCGTTGCGGGCGCAGTCGTTGTTGGCGGAGCGGTTCGACGTGTCCGCCGACGTGTGGAGCGCGACGAGTTACAACCGCCTCCGACGCGACGCGCTCGAAGTCGAACGCTGGAACCGCTTCCACCCGACGGACGAGCGGCGCAAGTCGTACATTGAGACGACGTTGGACGGCGAAGAAGGCGCGTTCGTCGCGGTGTCGGACTATATGAAGATCGTACCGGAGCAGGTATCGAAGTGGGTCCCGGGCATGGTGACGCTCGGCACGGACGGCTTCGGGTTGAGCGACACGCGCCCGAACCTGCGCCGCTACTTCGAGATCGACGCGGAAAACATCGTGATCGCCACGCTCTACGCGCTCCACGAACGCGGCGAGATCGACGGTTCCGCCGTAAAGAAAGCGATTGACGAACTCGGCGTCGACCCCGAAAAAACGTACCCCGCAAACCGCAAAGCCGTGCATTAGACGACAGACAATGATCCCCCTCTCCCTTGACGGGAGAGGGGTTAGGGGTGAG
>JAQBWJ010000426.1 GCA_027625215.1 Candidatus Poribacteria bacterium | reverse complement strand
ACGCTTTCTCGCAGGCGATGGCGACGAAAATGACGGCGTTGGATGCCTCGCAAGGCGCGGGCTTCCGCATTTTGACGGAACCCGTCACCTCGCCGACGCTTGCCGCAAAGATACTCGCGCTGTTGCTGAAATACCCGCTGGCGCAATGGTATCAGTATGACGCGGCGGGCGACGACGCCTCTCGGTTGGGCGCGGAGATCGCGTTCGTCGAACAACTCGCGGCGCGTTATTACTTTGATAAAGCGGATGTCGTTGTCTCGCTCGATGCCGATTTCCTGTGGACGGGTCCCGCAGCCGTGCGGCACGCCCGCGATTTCTCGTCGCGCCGCAAGGTGACGCACGACCACGTCGAAATGAGCCGCCTCTACGTCGCCGAGAGCATGCCGTCCGTGACAGGCAGCGCGGCGGACCATCGCGCGTCGATCAAGGCGTCGCAGGTGGATGGACTTGCTCGCGCGTTGGCGCAACGGCTCGGCGTGCCGGGTGTCGGCGGCGACGCGCATGTGTCGGATGAATGGCTGCGCGCCGTTGTCGACGACCTCGAACATCATCGCGGATCAAGCGTCGTCGTGGCGGGGTTGAATCAACCGCCCGCCGTCCACGCGCTCGCGCACGCGATCAACGCCGCGCTCGGCAACATCGGCGTGACGGTCGATTACGCGCAGACGGCTGAAGCCGTTCCCGCGAACTACACGGAATCGCTCGAAACGCTTGTCACGGAGATGAAGGCGGGGCAGGTCAACTTCCTCGTCGTGTTGGGCGGCAACCCGGCGTTCACGGCTCCCGCCGACCTCGACTTCGCGGGCGGGATCAAGCAGGTCGATACGTCCGTCTATGTCGGACTTCACCCGGACGAAACGGCGTCGCTCGTCACATGGAACGTTCCCGCCGCGCACGAACTCGAATCGTGGGGAGACGCCCGCGCGTTCGACGGCACGGCGTCGATCATCCAGCCGCTCATCAACCCGCTCTACGGCGGACGCACCTCGCAGGAGATCGTCGATCTCTTGGCGGGAACGCCCTCGAAGCCGTACGACGCGGTCCGAGCCTACTGGAAGACGCAGCATACGGACGCGGACTTCGAGAAATGGTGGCGTCGCGCGCTGCACGAAGGCGTCGTTGAGGGAACGGCGTTCCCCGCGAAGATCGTCGCGCTTGCGGTCGATTTCGCGTCGAAATTACCGTCCGCGAAGGCGGAAGGCGGCAGCGGTTTTGAAGTGAATTTCCGACCCGACCCGACGATCTGGGACGGTCGATACGCGAACAACGGTTGGTTGCAGGAAGCGCCCAAGCCGATCACGAAACTGACGTGGGAGAACACGGCGATCATCGCCCCCGCGACGGCGGAACGGCTCAACGTGAAAGACGGCGATTTCCTGACGCTGACGTACAAAGGCAAATCGGTCGAGGCTCCCGCGTTCACGCTGCCGGGTCATCCCGTGGAGAGCGTTACGGTGCATCTTGGCTATGGGCGAACGAAGACGGGTCGCGTCGGGACGGACGCGGGCTTCAACGCCTACACGCTCCGAACGTCCGAATCGCCTTGGTACGCGGCTGGGTTGACGGCGCAGAAGTCGCGCGGTCACACGAAATTGGCGAACACACAGCGGCATCACGGGATGGAAGGGCGCGACATCATCCGGGAAGCGTCGCTCGCCTCCTATAAGGCAGACCCGCACCTGTTCTCGCATATCGGGCATCACGGCGACGGACCCGCGCCGAATTTCTACCCGAAGCACGCGCCGGGACCTTACTCGTGGGGCATGTCCATCGACCTTGCGTCGTGCATCGGCTGCGGAGCCTGCACGGTCGCCTGCGTCGCCGAGAACAACATCCCCGTCGTGGGGAAAGAGCAGGTCGCCATCGGGCGCGAAATGCACTGGATCCGCGTCGACATGTATTTCGGCGGGAACGATCTGGCGAACCCGGATATCCTGCATCAGCCCGTGCCGTGCATGCACTGCGAAAACGCCCCGTGCGAGCCTGTCTGCCCCGTCCACGCAACATCGCACAGCGCGGAGGGTCTGAACGAAATGACCTACAACCGCTGCGTCGGCACGCGGTACTGCGCGAACAACTGCCCTTATAAGGTGCGCCGCTTCAACTTCTACGAGTTCAACGACCGCCAGACCGACGTGCTGAAACTGCAACGCAACCCGAACGTCACCGTGCGGACGCGCGGTGTCATGGAGAAGTGCTCCTACTGCAACCAGCGGATCAGCGCGGCGCGGATCACGGCGAAAAAAGAAAACCGACCCATCGCGGACGGCGAGATCGTGACGGCGTGTCAGCAGGCGTGTCCGACGCAGGCGATCACGTTCGGCGATCAAGCCGACCCGAACTCGAAGGTCGCCAAGTTGAAGGCGGAGCCGACGAACTACTCGTTGTTGGAAGAACTGAACACGTTCCCGCGCACGACCTATCTGGCGAAACTGCGTAACGCGCATCCGTCGCTGGATCGCTCCGCGCCGGGCGGTCACGGGACGGAATCGCGCGAAACGCAACCGGAACCACAAGCAGAGTCGAGCGAGACGCACTCGTAAATACTCAACTTCTAAGACGGAACCCGAACGCAGATGGCTGTAGACGCTTCCGAACTCAAAGAATCACGATACGGCTGGGTCGCGGATAAGATCAGTTCGATCATCCTGACCAAGACGCCGATGTGGTGGTGGATCGCCATCTCCATTTCGAGTTCGTTCTTGGGGCTGTTCGGAATCTCGGTCTTGTGGCTGTTCTACAAAGGCACGGGCATCTGGGGCATCACCAACCCGGTCGCGTGGGGCTTTGCGATCATCAACTTCGTTTGGTGGGTCGGGATCGGTCACGCCGGGACGCTCATCTCCGCCGTGCTGTTCTTATTCAAGCAGGAGTGGCGCACCGCCATCGCCCGGTACGCGGAGGCGATGACGCTGTTCGCCGTGTTGTGCGCGGCGTCGTTCCCGTTGATCCACTTGGGTCGTCCTTGGGTGATGTATTGGCTGTTTCCCTATCCGAACGTGTTCAGCCTTTGGCCCCAGTTCCGATCCCCCTTGATGTGGGACGTGTTCGCCATTTCGACCTACGGGACGGTTTCGGCGGTGTTCTGGTATGTGGGACTCATCCCCGACCTCGCCGCAATGCGCGACAAGGCGCAGAAGCGTTGGCAGAAAGTCCTTTACGGCTTCGGTTCGATGGGTTGGCGCGGCTCCTCGACGCACTGGAACCGCTACGAGATGGCGTACTTGCTGCTCGCGGGTCTGGCGACGCCGCTGGTCGTGTCCGTTCACTCCATCGTCGGGTTGGACTTCGCCGCGTCGATTATTCCCGGCTGGCACAGCACGATGTTCCCGCCTTACTTCGTCGCGGGAGCCGTTTTCTCCGGCTTTGCGATGGTGTTGACAATCGGTCTTCCGTTGCGTCGCGCGTTGGGGCTGCACCGCATCCTGACCGACAAGCATCTCGACAACATGTCGAAAGTGATGCTGACGACAGGGATGATCGTCGCCTACGGCTACATCATGGAAGCGTTCTTCGGGTGGTACAGCGCGAACACGTACGAGTGGTACATGATCTGGAACCGCATGACGGGACCCTACTGGTTCACCTATATGCTCCTGATCATCTGCAACATCATTTCGCCGCAGATTTTGTGGATTCCAAGCGTGCGGACGAACCCGGTCATCCTGTTCATCCTGTCGATCATCATCAATATCGGCATGTGGCTGGAACGGTTCGTCATCGTCATCACAAGTTTGCACCGCGACTATCTCCCGTCCTCGTGGGACCTGTT
>JAQBWJ010000425.1 GCA_027625215.1 Candidatus Poribacteria bacterium | reverse complement strand
TTTCGCCAAATCGCCTTGAAAGGGCATCGATTCGCCTTCTGAATCGTTCATACGACGCAAAGTGTCATTTGGAAACAAGAATTTACGATTCGACCGCTCGCATTGGACGAATCAGAACCTCTCAACCTGCCCGCCTATTCGGAGTCGAAAAGGTGTGTTAAACTCACGCAATCGGTCGTGTTCCGGTCAAACTTCGTCGAATCGAACGGCATCATGTCAGAAAACGCCGCGCGAAAATGGCTGCGACAGGCGCTCCACGACCTCGAAATGGCGGAGAAGAACATCCCCATCGGCGGGTACGACATTGCGGCGTTTCTTTCGCACCAAGCGGTGGAAAAACTGCTCAAGGCGATTTATCTGATTCGAGGCGAACGGGTTCCCAAAAGCCATTACATTGATGAGATGGCGAAGGTGTTGGGACTGGACGAGGAACTTCGTCGCGTGATCGGCACGCTGACCGTCGATTACACTGTCGCGCGTTATCCCGATGCGACCGACCGCGCTCCATTTGAGGAATATGACGAGGAACGCGCCATCGGTAAAGTTGCCGTCGCCAATCAGGTGTTTCAAGCCTTGTCCGCGACATACGTGAGTTTGTTGGAGTCACCCAAATGAATGATCGTTGGTTGGAACGATACTGTCAGGAGGCGCTTCCGCGTCTCGTCCGCGAGTTCCAACCGGAGCGCGTGCTCTTTTTCGGGTCGCGCGTCAAAGGAAACGCGAGCGCGGAATCGGATGTCGATGTGATCGTGATATCGGATGCCTTTGAGGGGATGTCGTTTCTCGACAGGATGCCTCTCGTGATGAACAAGGTCGAGTTTCCGAAGCATGTGGACTATCTTTGCTACACGCCGGAGGAATACGAGCGTATCCGGCACGAATCGTCCGTGTTGATGGATGCGGAAGAATACGCGGTGGAAGTCGCCTGATGATGGGCGTGGGTGATCGAACAAATGGCTATCGGATCGGAGAGCGGAATGAGTGTCACGCGGGTGATTGTGGACGGCGCAGGCGGGCGCATGGGGCGAATGATCGTCGCGGGGGTGTCGCGTCGGGAGAACATGGAGGTCGTCGGGGCGGTGGACGCGACGGGCTCCCCGGTGTTGGGACAGGACGCCGGGTCGTTGGCGGGCATCGGCGAGATCGGCGTCCCCGTCGTGGACTCGTTGGAAAAGGTGATCGCTCAGGGTGATGTCGTGATCGAGTTCACCCTGCCGGAGGCGACGCTGACGAACCTTCGCACCGTCGTGAGACACGGCAAACGCATGGTGATCGCCACGACGGGCTTCGATGAAAACCAATTGAAAGAGTTGGACGCGCTGACGGCGCAAATCCCAAGCGTCATGGCGCCGAACTACAGCGTCGGATTGAACGCGCTGCTGAAGGCGGTCTCCATCGTTGCCGAAACGCTCGGAGACGACTACGACATTGAGATTGTCGAAGCGCACCACAATCAGAAGGTGGACGCGCCAAGCGGCACGGCGGTCCGCATCGCCGAAGTCGCGGCGGCGGGGGTGAATCGCAACCTGAACGAGGTCGCCGTTTATGGGCGCGAGGGCATCGTCGGCAAGCGGACGCAGAAGGAGATCGGCATCCACGCGGTTCGGGGCGGCGATATCGTCGGCGACCACACGATCTACTTCGTCGGCGCGGGCGAGCGGGTTGAACTGACCCATCGCGCCCAGAGCCGAGAGACGTTCGCCAACGGCGCGATCCGCGCGGCGGCGTGGGTGATGACCGCGCCGAAAGGTCGCCACACCATCGAAGACGTGTTGTTCGGCTGAGTACATCACCACAATTAGCTCCGAGATGTGCTCAGTGGTTCGTTTCGTGGGTGTGGTATGCTTCCTCCCATCATCGCTGATGGAAGAACTTCTCATGATTCGCATTGCCGATTTGATGGGAAATCGGCTGGTGTCTGCGGAGACGCGCTCGATTCACGTGTTGCCGATGCCCAAGAAGGACGTGATGAAGGAAACGTTGGGTTGGACGTTGGAGATCGTCTGCCGTCCACCCAAATCGAAGAGGTTTGTCCTTCTGCCTCGTCGGTGGGTGGTCGAACGGACGTTCGCATGGATGGGACGAACTCGACGAGTGTCAAAAGCATCGCGAAGCGGGGAAGTGCTGCCGGAAACCGAAGAAGCGTTCCTCTACGTGACAATGGTGCGCTTGATGATCCGACGACTAACAAGTCCAGTGTAGAGCGCTTTTTCAAACACCCACTCATCCCGACCACCAATATTTTTGGGGAGCCCGCGCTTGCACGTCCCGCGCCTCAGCCGAGAGAATACCGCTCTCCTGATTGTCGATCTTCAGGAGCGCCTGTTGCCCGTCATTCACGAGCACGAGCGGGCGCTGCATCGGTCGCAGGTAGTTTCGGAGACGGCGAAGCGACTCGGTCTGCCGATCCTGCTGACGGAGCAGTACCCGAAGGGTTTGGGACACACCGCCAAGTCGCTGATCGACATGTTGGGCGACGCCTATCGACCCGTCGAAAAGACGGCGTTCTCGGCGTGCGGCGCGGAGGGCATCTCCGAAGCGTTGGAACGGTCGGGGGTCGAGAACGTCCTCATCGTTGGGATTGAGGCGCATGTGTGCGTGTTGCAGACCGCGCTCGACCTGTTGGAAGGCGGCTACCGCGTTTTCCCCGTTGCGGACGCGATCTCCTCCCGCGCGGTGGAAAACCGCGATCTCGGCTTGGGACGAATGGCGCAAAGCGGCGCGACGCTCGTGTCAACAGAAATGGTCGTCTTCGAACTGCTCCGCACGGCGCAAGACCCCGATTTCCGTTCGCTGCAACAACTCATCAAATAGGCAGTCTCCATCTTTTGTAGAAGTAGGCTATCCGGTGAATATCGACGAGTTCCCCACATATCCCCCTGCCCGTTTTTTGCCCGGCACGTCGGTCGAAATCCGTGACGAGACGACCCCGCGCGGACGGATTCGTTCCGCCCTGTTCGACTTCGACGGCACGATCTCGCTCGTCCGCACCGGCTGGCAGGACGTGATGGTGCCGATGATGGTCGAACTGCTCGCCGAACATACGGACGAGTCCACCGAGTCGTTGGAGCGGCTCGTCCACAATTTCGTCGACCGTTTGACGGGGAAACAGACGATCTTTCAGATGGAACGGCTCGCCGAAGAAATCCGACGACGGGGTGGAAAGCCGCTGGACCCGCTCGCCTACAAAGCGATCTACAACGACCGCTTGATGGAAGTCATCGCGTCGCGGCGGGAGGGTCTGCGCGACGGCTCCCTCACCCCGCAAGAACTGACGATGCCGCGCACGCACGAACTGCTCGACGGGCTGCGCGAACGCAGCGTGACGCTCTATCTCGCCAGCGGGACGGATTTCGTCTACGTGAAAGAGGAGGCGGAACTGCTCGACGTGGCGGACTATTTCGACGGCGGTATCTACGCCGCGCTTGACCGCATCGAGGACTTTTCCAAAGCGATGGTGATTCAGCAGATGTTCCGCGAGCATGAGTTGAACGGCGCGGAACTTGTCTCATTCGGCGACGGGTACGTTGAAATCCTGAACACGAAGGAGGTCGGTGGGATCGCCATCGGGGTCGCGTCGGATGAGGTCGGCACGGTCGAGGTGAACGAGTGGAAACGCAATCGGCTGATCCAAGCGGGCGCGAACCTCATCGTGCCGGGCTACCAAGACCTCGACGCGCTGTTTGCCTACCTGTTCGACGAGCCCTCCGATAAGAAAGGCGCGTGATGCCTTTTCCTCAATTCGACCGTTCGAGGCTGATCGTCAAACCGCTCGCCGAAC
>JAQBWJ010000424.1 GCA_027625215.1 Candidatus Poribacteria bacterium | reverse complement strand
GAAAACGCTTTCATCGAAGGCGTCGAGATCGTCACAAGTAGCGAGATGATGCCCATGACGACGAGCATTTCGATCAGCGTGAAACCGCGTTCGGACCGGAAGTTGTTCATTGGGCTGAATTATTCTTCGATGACTTCGATACCGGCGTAGTTCGAGATGTCGGCGTCGTATTTGCCGGAGCCGCCTTCTTGACCGTCCTTGCCGTAACTCACGATGTCGAAGGGGTAGCCGAGCGCTTCGTTGGTGCCGGGATACGTATAGACGTACTCGTTGCCCCAGGGGTCCGCCTTCATCGTGCCGTCCTGATTCAGCACGCCGGAGAGGTATGGTCCGTTCCATCCGGTCGCGTCGTCGGGGGCGGTCGCCAATCCGAGCAGCCCTTCTTCGGATGTCGGGTAGTCGCCGATGTCGATGGCGTATCGTTCGAGCGCGTCCGCGTAGGTGCGGATATCGACCAGCGCTTTCGTCTGCCGCGCTTGGTCGATGCGGCTCAACACGGTCGGCGACACGACCGCGACCAGAATGCCCAAAATCGTGATGACGACCAGGATTTCAACGAGCGTGAAACCTTCGTCCTTCGCGTCATGCGCGTCGCGGGAGGGCGTCACCCGCCGACGGAGCCATTCAATCAACCGAACCATTGTTCACATTACTCCGTTCCACGTAAGGTCTTTTTTTATCCGAGCGCCTGCGACAGGTTGAAGATCGGCAACACAATCGACAGCGCGATGAACACGACAATCGCCGCCATGAACAGGATCAGCAACGGACCCAACGCGGCGACCAACCGTTCCAGCGAACGTTTGATTTCGAGATCGTAGTACTCCGCCAGTTTCTCCAACATGATTTCGGGTTTGCCCGACTCTTCCCCAATGGCGAGCATGTCCG
The DNA here is from genome assembly GCA_027625215.1 of Candidatus Poribacteria bacterium. Classification (GTDB taxonomy): domain Bacteria; phylum Poribacteria; class WGA-4E; genus JAQBWJ01. Next base: position 2,902 of record JAQBWJ010000424.1, on the reverse strand, counting down.
TCACAATCGGGGGGAACAGCCCGCTCTCCGCCAACGGATGCGACAGGCTCGACCCGCGCTCCACCTCAGATTCGGCGTGTTCGAGCGCGTCCCTAAAGACGACGCTGCCCGTCGTGTCCTTGCCGATCCGCAACGCAGGCAACAGCGTCACGCCGTTTTCGAGCAACGTGCTGAGCGTCTGCGTCAGTCGCACGAGCGCGAAGTTGCGAACGACCGTCCCCATCAGGGGGATTTTCATGCGGGCGCGGTCGAAGAAGCGTCTGCCGTTATCCGTCTTGCCGTACTGACGCGCCGCCACGAGCCCGACAATCGTCAGCGTCAACGTCGCGCCGGGCACCGGGATGCCGTTGTACAGCCACGCGAACCCGAACGGCGATTGCAGGTAGTTCACCATCGCAATCAATATCTGCGTCGATAACGGCAGCGCCATGTCGAGGTCGGTGAACATCTTGATGAAGCGCGGAATGACGACGAACATCAACACCAACACGATCAGCACGGCGAACCCAAGCAGGATGATCGGGTAGATCATCGCCGACGTGACCGACTCGCGGAGTTCGCGCTGCTGGCGGGAGAACTCGGACAATCGCGCCAGCACCAAGCCGAGCACGCCGCCCTCCTGACCCGCCTTCACCATGTTGGTGAACAGTTCGTCGAACTGTTTGGGGTGTTTTGCGAGCGCGTCCGAGAGCGATTCGCCCTGTTCCACGTCCTGACGCACCGCTTCCACGATGCGCTGCAACGCTTTGTTCTCCGTCTGCCCCGACACGATGCTCAACGCGCGGTCAAGCGGGATGCCGGAGTTCACCAATGTCGACAGTTGGAACGTGAAGAACTCCACATCCTTGCGACTGATGCCGTCGCCGAACGAGATGTTGAGCAGCCCCTTCTTTTCTGCGCCCGCAGTCTCTTGGATGCGCGTCGGGAAATATCCCATTGAACGGAGGCGCGCGACCAGATCGCGTTGCGAGGTCGCGTCCATCGCGCCGCGCGTGCGCGCGCCCGTATTCGTCATCGCTTCATAGGCGTAGCGTGGCATCGTCTTTTAATTATCCTGTGTGCGTGATCGCCATGTCTTCATCGGGCGTCAGTCGGATCACTTCTTCGGGCGTCGTGATGCCGCGCAACGACTTGCGCCAGCCGTCCATGCGGAGCGATTGCATCCCGCCTTGCGTCGCGGCGCGGCGGATGTGTCCCGCCGACACGCCTTTCAACGCCAAGTCGCGCAACGGTTCGGTCATCTGCATGATTTCGTAAATACCGATGCGCCCGCGATAGCCCGTCCCGCGACATTGCGCGCATCCGACCGGACGAGGCACGACCCAATCGGACTCGCGTTTGTCGAGGTTGATCCCGAACGCGGTCAGTTCCTTGTCGGTCGGCGCTTCCTTCTTGCTGCAACTTGGACAGACGCGGCGCGGCAGCCGTTGCGCGACGACACCTTCCAGCGTCGAGGCGATCAGGTACGGGTCAATCCCCATCGAAATGAGACGGGTGATCGACTGCGGCGCGTCGTTCGTGTGCAGCGATGAGAAGACCAAGTGCCCCGTCAGCGACGTGTGGATCGCCATTTCCGCCGTTTCGAGGTCGCGGATTTCGCCGACCATCACCTTGTCGGGGTCTTGCCGCAGAATGTGTCGAAGCGCCGCCGAGAAGGTGACGCCGATCTCCGCGTTCACGCCGATCTGGTTGATCCCCTCCATGTCGTATTCGACGGGGTCTTCCACCGTGATGATCTTGACGCCTTCTTCGTTGATCTCGTTGAGGCAGGCGTTCAGCGTCGTCGTTTTGCCGCTGCCGGTGGGACCCGTCGCCAAGATGATGCCCCACGGTTTGCGGATCATTTCGCGGAACAGAATGAGGTTTTCGTCCAGCAACCCAAGTTGGTCGAGCCCGCGTCGGACGGTGTTCTTGTCGAGAATACGCATCGCAACGCTTTCGCCCCACACGGTCGGGACGGTCGAGACGCGGATGTCGATTTCGCGCCGTCCCAACGTGGCGATGCGGATTTCGATGCGCCCGTCCTGCGGTCGCCGCGTTTCGGCGATGTTCATGTCGGACATCAACTTGACGCGCGAGGTGATCGCCCGTTGCAGGTGTTTGGAAGGCGCGGGTTTGCGCTCCAGCACGCCGTCGATGCGGTAACGTATCTGCACTTCGTCTTCAAACGGTTCGATGTGGATGTCCGTCGCCCCAACACGCACCGCGTCGATGATGATCTGGTTGACCGCTTCCATCACGGTCGGGTCGCGGGCGAGCACGTCGGCTTGCAGACCGTAGTCGCTGATCTCCTCGACCGACTCGAGTTCGACCGCCCCTGAGGGACCCGACAGCGTCCCGGCGATCAACTGCTCGGTCGATTTTCCGTAGAAGCGGCGAACGGCGTCCTCAATCTCTTCTGTTTCCCCGAGCACCGACACGATCTCGTAGTCCGTGACGATCCGCAGTTCGTCGATCAGTTCGAGGTCGAGCGGATCCGCCATCGCCACGACGAGCGCGTCGCCCTCCATCCGAATCGGCACGACGCGCGACTTGTAGGCGTAACTCGACCGCATCTTCTGAACCGCTTCAAGTTCCGGCTGCACGTCGGCGAGCACGACAAACGGCACGCCCATCGTGCGGGCGCGAGTCGCAAGATCGATCATCGCTTGAGAGACGTACTCCCGCAGAATGGCGGCTTCGTCGGAATCGTCGTCGGCGAGTCGCAGACGGGCGCGCACTTGGGCGGCGTTCTCGTCGGTGATCGCGCCGTTTTCTTCGAGCACGTCCAATAGCGAGCGTTGTTTCTGTCCGTACACCGGGGTGCGCCTTTCCTTGCCGTCGCCGAGACGAAATCGGTCGTCCTAATCTGGGTCGAACGTCAGGTGATTAGACGTGGCGACCCATCAAGAGTTTAGACGTT
>JAQBWJ010000423.1 GCA_027625215.1 Candidatus Poribacteria bacterium | reverse complement strand
CCGCGTCACCTTTTCTCGGCGAAATGGGCGATGTTGATCGCCTTGGTGATGACGTTCGTCACCGCGCAGTACGCGAGCGCTCAGAGCGCCGTGTTGATCGCGCGGACAGGCGACAACGCCGCCATCACCGCCGGGAACGAGGTGGAAGTCGGCACGCTGATTTTCGTTGAAACAGACGCACCGTTAACGGCTAGCGAGACGATCGGGCTTCTGAACTTCGACGGCACGATCATTACCGCAGCCGCGCACGGCTTGACGATTGTCTCGCACCCCACGTCCGGGCTGACCGGCACGTTGGACGCGAGCAACAACATCAAGACCGACGCGCAAGGGCATTTCAAAGCCCGTTTTCTGGTGCCCCAAGCCATCGCTGGAGCGCACTCGGTGGCGGCAGGCGGTCGTTCCGCGACCGTGTTGGTGAGACCCCGCATCGTGTTGACGGAACCGTTACAGGTTGCGTTCGGTCAGACGTTGACTGTTCGCGGCGACGGTTTCGCCGCCAGTAAAGAAGTGACGATCTCGTTCGTCACAACGGGCAGCACGACACACTCGACCGACTTCGGGAAACTCACGTCGAGCGCCAACGGGACCATCGACGGCACCATCGCCGTCGGTCGCGCGCCGTTTGCGACGTTCACCAGTTTCCATTCCGTCCGCGCGGCGGACGCGAACGGCAACGTTGCGGTCAAGCCAAGCGCGGTCGCCGTTGCGCCGGTCTTCGTGTCCGGTCCTTTCAACGATCAAGTCGTCGGCGCGCAAGTGACCATTAAGGGTCATGGCTTTCCGGCAAACGCGGTCATTTCGGCGTCGGTCAGCGGTCAAAACGCGATCGTCATCGGCGGACCTTCCACCGACGCGAACGGTTCGTTGAACGGCACCGACGGCGTTAAGATTCAAGTTCCGGCGCACAACTACGGCACGCGCTCTTTGGTGATTACGGTGGGCGGCGTTTCGCAGACGTTGTCGAACGCGCTCCGGGTTGTTCCGGGCGGCTCGTTGAAGAATCCCGCGTTGACCACCGAACTCTTGACGGGCGCGGCGGGCGACAGCGTGACCTTCGCCGGGACAGGTTTCGCCTCGTTGAACGCCGACGGCGCGATTGTCACGTCGGGTCCGACACAGGGTGAAAAAGTCAACCTGAGCCTCGTCCGCAACGGCGTCGTCGTCGCCAGCAACATCGCGAACGCGAACGCCGAGTTTTCCGGCACGACCGCCGGTAACGTGACGATTCCGTTCCAAATCCCGGCGTTGGCGGAGACGGGTATCCTCACTGTCCGCGCTCAGGGTGAAAAGAGCGGCGCGGCGGCGGATGTCGGCTTCTTCTATTCGCGTCCCAACCAGAGCCGTCAACTCATTGCGGTCGGCGCGAACGACATCACCATTTCGCGCTCCAGCCTCGTGGCAAAAGGGACAGCCCGTCCGAACGAAACCATCGGTTTGGTCGGTCTGAACTACAACAGCACGAGCACTTCCGTCGGGAACATCATCATCCGCAAAGGCGGGATTGAAGTTCCGATCACGACGTTGTTAACGGTGCCTTACGGCACGTCGGCGGCTGGTCAAATCACTCCGAACACGCAAGGCGTGTTTGCGGTGACGTTTGCCATCCCCGCCGGACTCGAAGGCGGCACATGGCAGATCGACACGACGGCGTCCGCAGCAGGCACAGGCACGTCCATCACGGTCGTTCCGGGCAACCTGACGCGCAGTTCTTCGACCGCGTTCGTCGGCGACACGATCAACCTGACGGCGGACGGTTACACGTCCGCACAGTCCATCACGGGTAGCATCGGCACGTCCACGAAGTCGGGCACCGCGTCGGCGGTGAACGCTTCCGGCGTCGGCGGCGCGATCAGTCTCGCGGTCGCTATCGGCGATCAGTCCTACGGTAATAAAGACATCACCGTTGGCTCGCTGACCGGTGGCGATACGAAGGTGAAGGTCCTCAACAAGATCACCGCCGTCGACGGCAGCAGTGGCAACGTCAGCACCGTCCGTCAAAAGACGCTCGGCGAAGCGGTGTCCATTGCGGGCACGGGTTACGGCGCAACGAAGGCGATCAAGGTCGTCCTCGATACGGTCGGCCCGAACAACAGCGCGGTTGACGGCGACGACATCGTGCTCGGTCAGACGACCAGCGGCGCGAATGGTTCGTTCTCGGTGACCTTCTCCACGTCGAATATCGGCTTGGTGGCGTTGGGAACCACCTATCAGATCCTCGTACAGGATACGAGTGTGGATTCGGCTGACCGGGTGAAAGTCGCCGCATCGTTGCAATTCATCGGGAAAGACGCGACGCCGATTGCGACGTACACGTCCAGCCGCAAGGTTGGGGAAACGTTTACGTTGCGCGGCAGCGGCTTGACCGCTGGGACCAACCTCGGTCATCTGTTGTTGGACGGCGTTGCGGTAAACCTTGCCGCGCCGAACGACACGATCAACGACGCCGACCGCGTCCTCGTCGACACGCAAAACGACGCCGATTTGAACGCCAACCAGATCGAAGTGTCCTTCGTCGTGCCGAACTTGGCGCGCGGAAATCACACGATCTCGCTCGGCGGTCAGTCGGTGAACTTCACCGTCAATTCAAGCGCGTTCCTGACAGTTGCGGCGGATGAAGACCGCGACGGCGCGTCCGCCGGAACGCAAGTCTTCATCGGCGACACGCTGAACGTGGAACTGCGCGGTTTCGGCGCAGCCGAAGCCATTCAACTGACGATCAACGACGTTGCCGCGGGTTCGACCCAAACGTCGACTGCCGACAAGGGCAAGAAGGAAAAGGTCGTCGCAACGGTTCCGACGGGTCTTCCCTTCGGCACCTATAAGTTGAAGGCGATTGGCAGCGGCACGACCGTCGAAGCGTTCGATATCCAAGTCGTTCCGAGCATCTCCATTTCGCCCAGTGCGGGCACGACCGCCACGGCAATCACCGTGACAGGTCAAGGCTTCGCTCGAACGGAAAACGTCTCGTTGACCTTCGCGGGTTCCGGCGTGCCGAACGGCAACATCGTCGTCACCGACACGGGGACATTCACCAAGACGATCAACGTCATCTCCCGCGCGTTCAACCGATCCGGTTATGCGGTCGGCGCCGCCGGGAACCAGTCGCTCAAATCGGCGACGCAGACGTTCCGAATCGAAGCGTTGTTGGCGCTTGGCGACACTCAGTCCGCCGCATTCGCACCCGGCGACCTCGTCGCAGTGCGCGGCAGCGGTTGGGGTGACGGCAACGGCAATAACGAAGACGTGAAGTTCACCATCGGGGGTGTTGCCGTCACCGCAACCCGCGCTGGTGTTGGGACGCCGACTACGGATGGCTTGCTTCCTGGCGGATTGACCACGAACGGTGGGTTTGGAAACAACGGAACAGGCGTTTCCGATACCGCCGATTTGCAACTCACCGTCCCGAACGTTCCGGGCGGCATTCAAACAATCCAAGCGGTTGGTCAGACCTCTGGTCAGGTCACGCTGGTGAACGTCAACGTTATACCGAAACTGACGACGCCCGGCGGCAATACGACCGTCGGCTCCGAAGTTGCGGTGACGGGCGTCGGTTTCGCAAAAGAAACCGCCGTCTCGTTCCGAGCGGGCAACACCACGATCTCCATCAAAAAGGATGCGGCGACCAAGACGGATGCGAACGGGACCATCTCGACGACCATCGTGATGCCCGAACTGCCGTCCGGCGCGCATGACATCGTTGCCTTCCAAGCGGGCACGACGAACCCGTTGAACGGGCTGCAGTTCTCGGCGACCGGGGCAAACAAAATCGGCATCATCGCCAAAATCTCG
>JAQBWJ010000422.1 GCA_027625215.1 Candidatus Poribacteria bacterium | reverse complement strand
GCGTCTCCGGTGAGATGGCGCAGAACGCCCTGTCGTCCGGGTTGACGGCGCTTGGATTGAACGTGACCCTCGTCGGCGTCGCTCCCACTCCGACGGTGCTCCACGCCGCCTCCGCCTACGACGCGGACGGTTGCCTCACCATCACCGCGAGCCACAATCCGGCGGAGTGGAACGGCGTTGAGTTCGCGCTGAAGCGTGGGCAACTTATGTCGGGCGACGACCGCGCGAGGTTCCAACAGTTGGTCGAGTCCGGCGCGCCGTCGCTTGCGCCGTGGGATGCCGTCGGCGAGATCAACCAACGCCACGACGCGATTGAGCTCCACTTAGCCCGCATCCTCGCTCTGTCCTCCGTCAACCTGACCGCCATTGAACGGCGTGGACTGCGAATCGTCGTGGATTCCGTGAACGGCGCGGGTTCCGTTATCAGTCCCTCGTTGCTGAGTCGTTTGGGGGTTGAGACAATTCCGTTGTATTGTGAACCGACGGGGCGTTTTCCACGTTCTCCAGAACCGTCTGATGAGTCGCTCGCCGCGTTGAAGGAAACGGTGTTGCGCGAGAACGCCGATCTTGGCTTCGCCCACGACGCGGATGCCGACCGACTTGTATTTGTCAACGAGCGCGGCGAATTCGTGCCGGAGGAGTACACGTTCGCGTTCGTCGCGGACGTTCTCTTGAAACGCGACAAACGACCGCTCATCACGACGGTCGTGACGGGCGCGCTGTTGGATGACGTCGCCGCGAAACACGGCGTCAAAGTCGTGCGAACACCTGTCGGGGTTGGCTATGTCGTCGAAAAGATGCGGGAACTTGGTGCGAGCGTCGGAGGCGAAAGCACGGGCGGTGTTGTCATTCCCGGCACGCACCTGACGACGGACGGGATCGCGGCGATTGCCGTGATCGTCAGCGGCTTGGCGAGTTTCGAGGGCACCATGTCGGAGTGGGTCGGTCGATGGAACGAGTACCACCTTCTGCGAACGAAACTGCCCCTCGCCTCGCGCGACCAGATCGACGCCGCGCTGGAGCATGCGGCAACCATGTATCCCGACGCGGTTGTCGAGCGTATGGATGGGGTGAAGATAGTGCTGAACGACGGATGGATCGTCGTTCGACCGTCTGGCACGGAGCCGGTGTTGCGCGTTTTTGCGGAATCGGTGAGCCGAGAACGGGCGGAACTGTTGTTAACACGAACGCGAGATGCGATGAAACAGTTTGTCGGCGCGTGAGAGTGCCCGACGACGTTGCATCTCGACACGTCGGCTGGATAATACTAATGAGATTCACGGCGCATCGTCGGTCTTTTCTCGGCTACCTTTCCCCGAACCATCGGAAAGGCGCACACTCATGAAACCGCTACGTGTCGTCTGTATCGGTGGAGGAACAGGACTTTCGACGTTGTTGCGCGGTGTCAAGAATTATGTCGCGGGTAACGGAGACGGTTGCGCGACGCTCGATATGGACCAACTCACCGCGATTGTCTCCGTCTCGGACGACGGCGGGAGTTCCGGCAAATTGATCGACGAGTTTGGGGTGTTGCCTCCCGGTGATATCCGCAACTGCCTCGTTGCGCTGGCGGATGAAGACGAGACGATGGCGCGCCTTTTCGAGCATCGTTTTGAAAGCAGCGGACACCTTCAGGGGCATAGCGTCGGCAACCTTTTGCTGATCGCGCTGACAGACCTGTTCGGCGCGTTTCCAAGAGCGATTCAAGAAGCCTCGCGCGTGCTTGCTGTGCGCGGACGCATCCTCCCCGTCACCCTCGATGGGACGACCCTCTGCGCCGAGTTGGTGGACGGTTCCATCGTTCCCGGTGAGTCGGCGATTCCAAAGCGCAGTAACCGCGCTCCGATCCGTCGCGTGTTTTTAACGCGCCGTGAGGAAAACGGGCACCGCGACAACCATGCGGACGACCACCCTCTCGGCGACAAACCGATCCGCGCTCTGCCCGACGCGGTGGACGCGCTCAATCAAGCCGACGCGATTGTGATCGGACCCGGCAGCCTCTTTACAAGCATCCTGCCGAACATCGCCGTGCCGGAGATCGCCGAAGCGTTGAAGCGCACGTCCGCCATCAAAATCTACGTGGCGAATGTGATGGTGGAACCGGGTGAGACGGATGGCTACTCTCTGTCCGACCATGTGAACGCGATCCGCCGTCACGCCGATTTCCCAATCGATTACGTCGTCGCAAACAACGCTTTTGCCTCGCACGACCTGATTCGTCAGTACCACCGCGTCGAACTGATCGAGAACCGGCGATGGATGCAGACGAACTCGAAGGATGGCGACATTTACCAACCCGATTTGGCGACCGAACTCCAAAACCCCTCCGAACCGGACGACGAAGACCTCGAACTCTATTCACAGATTGACCGTTGGCGCGTACAGGTGCTGTTCCACCCGGACGTGGACGATGTGGAACCCGCTTCTTTGGTGCTCGACGACCTCATACATGAGCGCGAAATCCGCGAGCGCGATGCGGTGTTGCGCGTGTTGCGCCACGATCCGCCGAAACTGGCGGCAGCGATCTTCAAACTACTCCAACAGCACTACAACGGCGATTCCCATTCCGCATGAACGATCTCGAAACCCGCGTCAACCGACTACTCCGCGTCAACCTGCGCGACGTGGCGTCCAGCCTTGCAGACGCTTTCTACGACCATCTTCGCCGACGCTTCTCGGACGACGACGACGAACCGACGTTGCGTAACGCACTCTGTCCGCAGTGGGTCGTGCTCGCGGGTGGGCGCGGTTCTCGGATCGACCGCAGCGGCAGGTTGAACAAAAACCTCGATATCTGGTTCGGCGCGAAGAACGCGCTCCAACTCGCCTACGAGCATCTGCCGGGCGACCGTCCGCCGATCATTGTGGCGAACCCCGACATGATCCGCCGCGCGATGCTTCCCGAATATCACAATGCCACATGGGAAGACGCGGGCGCGGTGGACGATTCGATGCTTGATCCAGCGGTACGCGATTTCTATTTCGGCGAAAACGCGGTACTTGCCGCGCAGCCCGTCGCGGACGGGACAGGCGGAGCCCTACGCGCCGCAACCGACGCGCTTCAGCGTTCGGAAGCCGAGTGGGTGGGGGTCGCGTTTGGGGATGAGGCGTTCCTCGACCGTCGTCTATTTATCGAGACGTACATCTCGCACGTCCTCGCCGATGCCGACGCGACGCTCTGCGGGAAACGCCCCGACGCCGTGGTGGATAAGGGTGGGCTGTTCTTCGATTCGGAAGGTCGTTTTACGGGAACGAAAGAGTGGTACGACATGATGCCGGACGAGCAGCAGTACCTGTTCGACGCGCTCGGACGCGGCGAGGCGATCACCAACACGGGCATTTCATTGATTCGCCGGAAGCCGATGTTGGAACGGTTTTCGCGCCTTTGGCTCCACAAGAACGGCACCGAATACCACCACGTCGATTTCTTCCACCTGTTCTATCAGGACGGTTTGAAGACGCACGCCCACGTCTACGACGGCGAAATTCGCTCCGGCATCAACCGCTGGATCAACGTGAACGAGGGCGAATCTCACCGCTACGAGCAGGTTCGCGCGGAACTGAGCGAGGCGGGCGTTCGCGTTCATCCCGACGCGAGCGTGTCGTTTGAATCGGATGCGGGGACGATGTTATCCGAGGGACGGCTCGGAGTCGGCTGCGTCCTATCGGGACGGGTGCATTTAGGCGCGACCGTCACCCTTGGCTCTTATTCTTATCTTGAAGACGCGACGCTGACGGGCAATACGTCCATCGGAACCCGAACGCGAGTCGCGCGTTCAAAGCTTGACGACGTGGTTGTGGACGA
>JAQBWJ010000421.1 GCA_027625215.1 Candidatus Poribacteria bacterium | reverse complement strand
TCGCCGAAGACCAGGAGGCTACCGAGGACGCCGCCTGAACGCCATACACAACATTTGATAATATCTCACGTTGCCCACCGCCCCGTCATTGGATGGCTTTTTCGGACTTTCCACCCATCCCACTCGCTCAATATCCTGAAGAGATTGAACTAATGAGGCTTTGGTATAAATCATGATCGCCTTTCATGAATTACGGAACAATTCCTATTCAGGACGCCAGAAGTCCAATAGATACTCGAAAGTAACGCCCATCGTGATATAGTTACTGGGCCATCCAAATATTCCGACTCGATTCACAATATTTGTTCGATCCCAGATGATTGTATTTCGAAGTTCATAACCGCGCTGTCTAAGCTCTTCGATCAAACTGACATGGATCGTAATTCGCTCGTTTTCCCACCACATATCCGGGACATTGATAACACAATGTCCTTTGGGGCGAAGCAGGCAAAGTAACTTCTCGAAAATATCGCCGATGGCTTGCGAGTACTCGTCTATCGGCATTGTGCCTAGATCGCGCGGGTCTTGAGAGTACTGTTCCACTTTCCCCAGCTGATCGTTTTTTCGATCACGCCTCGACTTATTCTTACGTTTGCGATTTAGAAGATTCGCGTAAGGTGGAGACGTAAAATCAGACCGACGCTCTCTTCAGGGATGTACTGCGGGATATTGCGTGCATCATCGTGAATCGCAATTTGCTTTGAATTGCCAAGAAGCGTCGGAGATGAAAGCCGAGAATTCGCGAGCTCGACGTAATTCTCTTGAAGGTCATACCCGATTGCGTTTCGATTCAAGTCTTGTGCGGCAACAAGCGTCGTTCCACTGCCGACAAAAGGGTCCAGCACCAATTCGCCTTGATGGGTGAATAACTCGATTACTTTCTTCGCCAACGAAATAGGGAAAGTAGCCGGATGGAGTTCCTTCTTACGAATGTCTCTGGATTCGTACGTGAACTGCCACACTCCAATTTGTGATTTCAACCATTCTTTTGCCGTCAGACAGTTAAGATGGTTCGGAGCGCAATCACATGTGCGCTCGTGGTTGATATCTAGAACCCCGCTATTGGCGATATCACTCATGAATCTTTCGTTCCCTCATTATCAATGATCGAAACCAAGACACACATTACCGCAGTTTTTACGCCGTGCCAACACTCGTGGTCATGGATGAACAATCGCCGCGATCAGGTCATACGACTGGAGCGCGTTGCGGTTACACTTCCAGCAGCATCCGCGTATCGCCTTTTCCCCAGTCGTTGAACCCTACCAAGTCAACCCGAACGCTAAAACCGCGCATCCCCCCAAACGGACGCGCACCCGTCCTTCACGCGCCGGGCGATCGCGTCGACGGGTTCGCGCCACAGGTCTTCGCAGAACAGTTCGACGGAGTACCACCCGTCGAAGCCCAACGACGCCACCTTGTCCGTCCACTCGACCAGCGGGAACACGCCCTCGCCGGGAATCACCCGGTCGTTGTTGACGTTGCGTATCTCCGGCGGGCAGTCGCGCATGTCGTTCAGGTGTCCCGCGACGATCTTGCCGTCGAGCCTGTCCAAGTCCGACAACCGCGACGGCGTACAGGCGAAATGCGCCGTGTCGAACAGCAGCCCGACGTTGGGGCGATCCACCATCTCGACCGCCTCCGCCGCCGAGCGTACCGAACGGCACATCCCGCACCAGTTCATTTCGAGCGCCATCGTGATCCCGTAGGGCGTAGCGATATCGGCGAGCCGCGCCACTCGCTCGCAAAACTCGGCGAGTCGTTGGCGATACGCGGCGTCGCGCGCCGCCAGCCCCGCTTCCGTCTGGTCCGGCGCGGACACGCCCTCGTTTGAGGCGTCGCCGCCGAAGACGATGGTGGGGCATCCAATCGCCGCCATGATCTCCATTGTTGAACGGAACGTCCCCTCGTTCGCGGTGATCTCCTCCGGCTTGCCGAACGCCCGCACGACATGTCCCGTGCACGCTATCGGAGACAGCCCCGACGCCTTCACGCGGTCGGCGAACCCGGTCATCCCGTGCGCGTCGATGACCTGCTTCGCCTTGTCCAGCGAGAACTCGAACGCCGTCCATCCGGCGGCGGCGTACGCGGCAAGGTCTTCCTCAAACGAGGCGCGGATACTCGTGATTTGGTGCATGGCGATTTTCATGGCGGTCCCAATCATCGGGGAGAAGGGCAATGGGTTAGAATGAAGATGAAGCGCGCGAACGAGCATACCGAAAACCGCCTCACCACCGCAATCCTTGACACCACGCCCCATCCCTGCCTACATTTGGGAGCGGAGAATGACCCCCACCCGAACCGACTTTCAACCATAGACGAACCGATAAGAGAGAAAAGAGTCCCCCGAAAATGGCGCAGGAATACAAAAACTTCATCAACGGCGAATGGCAACCTGCCAAAAGCGGCAACACCTTTGAAAATATCAACCCCGCCGACACCTCCGAAGTCGTCGGGATTCACCCCGACTCAGGACGCGACGACGCCCGCGACGCCATCGCCGCTGCCGAAGCCGCTTTCCCCGCGTGGCGCGCGTTGAGCGCTCCGGCGCGCGGCAAGATTCTGTTCAAAGCGGCGCAGATACTGGAAGCGCGCGCGAAGGAGGTCGGGCGCGACCTCGTACGCGAAGAAGGCAAAACGCTCCCCGAAGGCATCGGCGAAACGCTCCGCGCCGTCGAGTTGTTGGAATGGTACGGCGGCGAGGCGCGGCGTCTCGTCGGCGAGAACTTCCCCTCCGGGCAGCCGCCGACCTTCCTCTACACGGTGAAGGAACCGCTCGGCGTCGTCGGACTCATCACCCCTTGGAACTTCCCCATCGCCATCCCCGCGTGGAAGGCGTTGCCCGCGCTCGTGGCGGGCAATACGGTCGTGTTGAAACCCGCGACGCTCTCCCCGATCTCGTCCTACCACCTCGTCAAAGCGCTGGAGGAGGCGGGTCTGCCGAAGGGTGTGTTGAACATGGTGACGGGTCCGGGGCGATCCGTTGGCGACGAACTCGTGACGAATCCGGCGGTCAAGGCGGTGTCGTTCACCGGATCGAACACCGTCGGCACGCGGCTGTACGATCAGGTGACGGGTCGCGGCGCGAAATGTCAATGTGAGATGGGCGGCAAGAACCCGACGATCGTGCTGGAAGACGCCGACCTCAATGTTGCCGTACAACAAACATTGCTTGGCGCGATGTGGTCTACCGGACAGAAATGCACCGCGACGAGTCGGGTGTTAGTTCACAAAGACGTAATCGGCGCGTTCACCGAGAAGATCGTCGCGGCGGCGAAGGCGTTGAAGGTCGGCAACGGGTTGACAGACGGCGTCCAGATTGGACCCGCCGTCGATGAATCGCAGTTGAAGAACATCCTGAACTACATCGAGATCGGCAAGAACGAAGGCGCGAAACTGCTCGCGGGCGGCGAACGGCTCACGGGCGGCGACTACGACAAGGGTTGGTTCGTCCAGCCGACCGTCTTCGGCGACGTAGACCCCCAAATGCGGATCGCCCAAGAGGAAATCTTTGGGCCCGTACTCGGCATCATCCCCATTGACGACTTCGATCAGGCGATGGAGATTGCGAACGATGTCGCGTTCGGGCTGTCGGCGAGCCTCATCACGACGAACCTGAAACGCGCGTTCGAGTACGTCAGCCGGATTCAGGCGGGCATCGTCCACGTCAACGCGCAGACGGCGGGCGCGGAAGTGCAAGTGCCGTTCGGCGGCTACAAGGGTTCCAGCACCGGCACGCGCGAACAGGGCAACGTCGCCGTCGATTTCTACACGCAGATCAAAACGGTGTACCTCCACTACGACG
>JAQBWJ010000420.1 GCA_027625215.1 Candidatus Poribacteria bacterium | reverse complement strand
GCGCGACAAACTCGACATTCTGCGCGAACGGATGACCGAAGACTCGGTAAAATTAATCGCCAACCAGAAATGGGGTGGCGCGGGACACATCACCGGACATCTCCAACAGGGGGCTCCGCCGATCCCGCCGTTTGTCTTTCGAGAAATTGTCAGCAACCCGTTTGCGATTCAGGTGTCGAAAGGCGTGCTGAGCAACAGCGTTTTCAACAGTTTTTACAACGGCAACACGAACACGCCCGGCAGCAAGAAACAGCCGCTTCACCGCGACAAATACCATTTGTGGGACGACCTCGGGGTCGCGCATCCGGCGACATCGCTCGTCATCAATATCTCGCCGTTGGACACAACCGTCGAGAACGGGGCGGTCGAACTGTGGCCCCGGTCGCACCTCGACGTGACGACGGGACGGCGCATTTCAGAGGAAGATGAGGAAAAGCGTCGCGCCGTCGACCCGCCCATACGCGGCTGCGCGAAGAAGGGATCGTTGTTGATACGCGATATGCGCGTGTGGCATCGCGGCGTGCCGAACGAATCGGATGAAATACGTCATATGATCGCGCTCGTGCACAATATCGGGTTTCTTCGGCGCGGGAAGCCGCTCGTGTACGCCAAAGGTTGCGAGGACGCGCTCGCCGACAGCGGCATCGACCAACACGCCGTCTTCACCGACGAACCGTTCGACTACCTCGTCTTCAACGCTCCTTAATAAGGAACGCGGCGTCTCGGACGCAATTCCCCTGTAACGCGACGCGAGTTTATTCGTCATCTCCCTATTGAGGCGACGTTGCGCCCGTTTTCATTGAGACGCAAATGGGGATACCATAGGCGCACTTCTGCACAAAGAACGGCACGAAACTCGATAGAGCCCCACGTTACAGGATCATCGAATGTTTTTTTGGATCGTTGGAGGGTTTCTCGCGGTATTGTTCGCCATTGCGGTGATCGTGCTTTCCGCGTCGTCGGGTCGAATGCCGCGAAAGAAGACGAGCGCGAAAACATCTGCGCCGCTGAACGGGACCGCGACGCCGACGACGAACCGGATCCGGTACGCCCCCACCGTTGAACCCAGCGCGACTTCGACCGAATCCGAAATCACGTCCATCCCGCATCACCCGATACAGACGCCCGCGTTCGATCCCGAACTGCTGATGACGCGCCTGGACGACGAACTGCCGTCCGCGCTCGGCACAGAGTTTTTCATTGGGCGGAATGAGGCGTTGAAAACGCTCCACGACACGCTGTCGAAAGATGGATCGACGGTCGTAGTAGCGATTGCCGGGATCGGCGGCGTCGGGAAGACGCAACTCGCCATCGAGTACGCGCATCGCTTCGGCGGCAACTATCAGGGTGGCATCGCGTGGCTGCGCGGCGACCGAGAGCATCTCGTCGGAGAAATGGCGCGGCTGTCGGAACGGCTCGGACTGCGACGCGAATCGAACGAGACGGACGACTCGTTGATCCGCCGCGCGACGGAACTGCTCATTCAGAAGACGGCGCGGACGCTCATCGTCATCGACGGGGCGCAGGACTGGCGGCGACTCAGTGGATGGATGACGCGACTGCGGAACGCCCCTCAACATGACGTATTGCTAACGACCCGCAACCCCTCGCTCGCTCCGACGTACGAGGTGCAGACGATTCGCCTTACCACGTTGAGCGAGGAGGATGGACTCGAACTACTGTTTCGGTATGCGGAAAGTCCCGAACGCCCTCGCCCCGAACCCGATTCCGTCGAGTATGAGTCGGCGCAGGCGTTGGTGCGGCGCATGGGTCGATTGCCGCTCGCGTTGCGGCTGGCTGGCGGATCGCTCAACCTGCGACCGATGACGACCTTCGCCGCGTACGACGCCCGTTACGTCGAACACGGCGTCGATATGATCGACCGCGACGCGAGGATGTTGCTCAACGCCGAAACGACCATCGAGTCCACCTTCGAACCGACGTGGCAGCGGTTGAACGATCAACCCGACCTCAGCGAAACGCGCCGACTCGTCGCTACGCTCGCGTTCTTCGGCGACGCGCCCGTCTCGACGGCGCTGGTGTCGAAGGCGTCGGGGCTGGCGCAGTCGTTCCCTTCACCGTTTGACGAGGCGTTTTTGAGAGGACAGCAGATCGGCGTGCTTGAGGCGTTGACGGCAGAACGCGCGCGCTGCAACCCGCTTATCCAACATTTGGTGCGTAAGTGGGTGTCGGAGGACGAAGCGCGGGAGATCGCCGCGAAGGTCGCAACCGCGCTCACGGCAACGATTCCCGCGTCGGACGACGACTTGCTGACACAGTTGCGCTCCATCAACGAGGAACGTCCTCACCTCGACCGAGCGTTGAGGAACATCCGCGCGTTCGGGATGGAAGGCGACAGCGTCGAGTTCCTGCTTCGGATGGGTCGCTATCATCGCTTTACGGGCGAGTTGGAATCGGCGAAGACGCTCATCATGCGGGCGTTGACGCACTACGAGGATGTTCACGGGAACGGTCATGTGAAGATCACCCCCATTATCGACCAATATGGGTTGGCGCTGTATGAAATGGGCGATCTCGAAGGCGCAAAGGACCAGTTTGAACGA
The DNA here is from genome assembly GCA_027625215.1 of Candidatus Poribacteria bacterium. Classification (GTDB taxonomy): domain Bacteria; phylum Poribacteria; class WGA-4E; genus JAQBWJ01. Next base: position 1,243 of record JAQBWJ010000420.1, on the reverse strand, counting down.
ACGCTTCGCATCACCGTGAACCAATTGGGGCAGGAACATCCCGACATCCCGCTCCGCGTGAACCACCTCGCGCGCGTCTATCAGGACCAGGGCGATTGGGACACGGCGCGCAGCCTGTACGAAAAGACGATTCGGCTGGCGGAGCGGGTCCTTGGGGCGCATCATCCAACCGTCGCCAAACTATGCGACAACCTGGGCGTCGTTCATCGACAGATGGGCAGTTTTCAGGCGGCGCGCGACGCGACTCAACGCGCGTTGGACATCGACGAACGCGCGTTCGGGCGCGACCACCCGAACGTCGCCATCCGTTCGGCGAATTTCGGCTTGGTGTGTCAGCAGATGAGCGACATGCGGAACGCGCGACTGCTCTACGAGCGGGCGTTGCAGATCAACCGGGCGACGTTCGGGGAGGATCACCCGCGCACTCAGGGGGTGCAGCGTCGGCTGGACATTGTGGTCGGCGCAGCGCGGCAGCTGTAGAGTCCGATACCCCGTCGCCCTGCGCGCGAGGTCGGGAAGGGGGCGTTCGTCTCACCTTGATTCGCGTTCTCCCTTTTGTTATCGTCCCTCCCGTCACGGCAAGATTTCCCGCACCGACGATTCCACCTTGTTTCAGAAAGAGAGTCCACATCATGGGAGCCATCAAGCAGTCCGTCTGTTGGGGATGCTTCAAGCGCGGCGACGTGACGCCGGAGCAACTCATCGCCACCTCCAAGAAAATCGGCTACAAGTCCATCGAAATGGGTCCGCGCGAGCACTGGCAGCAGATCAAGGACGCCGGGATGGACATCGCCATCAGTGTGGGACACGGCTCGCTCGGCGACGGATTGAACAAACGCGAAAACCACGACCGTATCGAAGACCAGTTGAAGTCGAACATCGACACGGCGGTCGAGTTCGGGATTCCGTCGTTGATCGCGTTCAGCGGCAACCGCAACGGGCTGTCGGATGAGGACGGGCTGGAAATCTGCGCCGAAGGGCTGAAACGCGCGACGCCCTACGCGGAGGAAAAGGGCATCACCATCTGCATGGAACTGCTCAACAGCAAGGTGAACCATCCCGACTACCAGTGCGACTACACCGTCTGGGGCGTCGAACTGTGCAAGAACGTCGGGTCGGACCGTTTCAAATTGCTGTACGACATCTACCACATGCAGATCATGGAAGGCGACTTGATCCGCAACATCCGCGACTACATCGACTACATCGGGCATTTCCACACGGCGGGGAATCCGGGTCGCAA
>JAQBWJ010000419.1 GCA_027625215.1 Candidatus Poribacteria bacterium | reverse complement strand
AAAACCGGGTCAGCCGGGGGCGCGAAAACGCTTCCAATTCTCGAAGCGGTAAACTTGGGGACAGTTCAGGAACACGACGCCGCGCGATACATTGAAAAAAAGTCCCTGCGACCTCTCCGCAGGGATTTCCTTTTTTTGTGGGGCGACGGGGGTTTAGGGCGGAAACAACAAGGTCCATGCGAAACACGTTTATTGTCGGCAGTCAGTGGGGCGACGAAAGCAAAGGCAAGTTCGTTGATTTCCTTGCGGAGCAGGCGGATGTCGTCGCCCGCGCGCAGGGGGGTCCGAACGCGGGGCATACGATTGTCGTCAACGGGGAATCGTACGTCTTCCATCTGCTGCCGTCGGGAATCCTGCATCGTGGCAAGTTGAACGTGATCGGCAACGGCGTCGTGATCGACGTTCCGGGACTGTTGAAAGAGATGGACAGCCTTGCGACGCGCGGTTTTCCGGTTGGCGACAACTTGGAGATCAGCGACCGCGCGCACCTCATCATGCCGTACCACAAGTGGATCGAGCATCTCGCGGAGGAAAACGACAAGTCGCGGTTGGGCACGACCCGTCGCGGCGTCGGACCCGCCTACGCGGACAAGGCGCGTCGCGTCTCCGGTATCCGCATGTGCGACCTGATGGAGTTCGACGTTTTCCAAAAGAAGTTTCTCCAAAGTCTGACGCAGTACACGTCCGCGCTCGGCGCGGTGGGCGAGACGTTCGACGCGGAGGCGTTCTTTGAGGCGTATCGCGGGTACGCCGAACGGTTGCGCCCGCACGTCACGGACACGACGCTGACGCTCTCCGAAGCGCGCAAAGCGGGCAAGAGCATCCTGTTTGAAGGGGCGCAGGGGTCGCTGCTGGACGTGGATTTCGGCAGTTACCCGTATGTCACGTCGTCCAACACAACGGTCGGCGGGGTTTGCACGGGGCTAGGCGTGCCGCCTCAGGCGATTGAGGAGGTTGTCGCCGTCGTGAAGGCGTACACAACGCGCGTCGGCGATGGACCCTTCCCCACCGAAATGGACCCCGATTTCGGCGAAACGGTGCGTCAGGCGGGCAACGAGTACGGCGCGACGACGGGACGCCCGCGTCGATGCGGGTGGTTGGATATCGTGGGTTTGCGGTATGCCTCTCGGATCAACGGGTTCACGCAGGTCGCCGTCGCCAAATTGGACGTGCTCGACAACGTGGAGACGATCAAGATTTGCGTCGAGTACCGCGTGCGAGGCGAGCTTATGACGAACTTCCCCGCGCAGTTGAGCCTGTTGGACGAGTGCGAGCCGGTCTACGAAGAGTACTCGGGATGGATGAGCGACACGACGACTTGCCGCTCGTACGCCGACCTCCCCGAAACGGCGCGCCGGTATATCGAGCGGATGGAAGAACTGATCGGCGTTCCGGTAACGATGGTCTCCGTCGGACCCGACCGCGCAGAGACGATCCATCGGCGATAATGAAGTTTGCCTTCAAGGGACGTGTCCGCTAAGATAGAAATGGTCGCAGAACGGCTCCACAAGAGCGTGTGCGACTCAGCCTCCTTTCGTTACGACGGTGTGACTCGGTAGCTCAGTGGTAGAGCATCGGACTTTTAATCCGGTGGTCCTGGGTTCAAATCCCAGCCGGGTCACCATCTTCAACGCCAGTCAAAACGCGCATCGGCGCGTTTTTGGTTTTTCAGCAATGAGCGGCGAAACGGCGTTTTGTGGAGTAAATGTGGAGTAACTCATTCCACACCGTCCCGAAACAGTCTGAACCAAACGAAAGAGGAGTCGGTTAAGACTCCTCTGTGGGTTTGCCGAAGGGCAACGAATGCACCGCGTCTCGATTGCTCTCGACGGACAGATGAGCATAGATCAGCGTGGTGTCGTAATCCGAATGGCCCATCAGCTTCTGAATTTGCATGAGAGGAACGCCCTGTATCGCCAAGTGCGACGCGAAGCTGTGACGGAGGGTGTGCAGTGTGCAGTTCTGAATGCCTGCTCTCTGCATGATCTTCTTCCACGACTTCGTGATATTGGACAGAATCCGTCGCCCGCCGTAGGTGAAGACATAGGTGTCGTTCAGGCGGTTTTCGGAGGGAAGCTCCTCACGGAGATCGAATCGAAACGGGAAGGGGGACAGGAATAATCGGTCACGACGATTTCAACGAATCATTCGGCACCGACAGGGCACATGCACTTACTCCCAACCTCCGTACACAGGAATCTTCAGGGCGATCCCGATCAGCGTCCACAGACAACTCACCGCATAATCGCCTAATACGAGTCCCATGAAGACGGGGACCGCTTTGCGGTACAGTCCAAGCCCGCCGCTCGTCAGGATCAGGAACTTAATAACGCTTGTGACGAGCGCCGGAGCCCAAATATAGGTCATCCCTCCCCACGATCCGCCCGAAAGGACATAGCCCGCCGGATGGAAGGGCCACCATAGATACCGCAACTTCATGAACGACAAAAACGCCGTGAACGCCGCCCCAACCCCTATGAACGCGATTTCATCGGCGGCTGGATCAGCGGCGGAGTGGAGATGAAGTTGCAGTTGACCGAAACTCTCGAACCCGATCCAGTTCACAAACCCTTGCACGCGACTCGCTCCGAATCGGTACAACGTGTCGAGTTCCATCACGAACGTCAGTACGACCGCGATCACCGCCGTGCCCGCCAGCACCATCGTCATGTCGCGCTTGTTGATCTTTCCTTTTTCCGCGATCCACAGGGCTTCCAACTGGTTCGGCATCGGATGCGCCCGGTTGCAGCGGTTGAACCAGTACAAAAACGACATCACCGTGAGGTTGTTCCCTCCGAGAAACCGTGTTCCCAACACGGAGACCATCACCCCGCGCGGATTGACGACATGGACGATCTCATGCACCGGAGGACCGAGTTGCGCGCGAATCTTCGTGAGGGCGATCGCCATGACGGTCAACAATCCGAAGAACAAAACCGCCGCGAACAGCGTCATGCCTGCGTACAACGAAAACGCGATCAGGAACACCATCGCCCCGAATGCGCCCCATACGGCGACCCGGTACGGCATCGCCTCATCGGTGTCGTCGAGCTCGCGGTTCGGGCGGAACAGGTCTCGCGCGACGCTTTTCAGATGCCGCCGCGCCGCCCAGATCGCCACCAACCCGAATACGAGCCACGCCCCCTGCGACTGACTGTCGAGGTAGCCCGGCTTCCAGTGCCATCCGACCGCTTCACCCGCCACGCGCTGCACTTTTCCGAACAAGTAGAAGAACCAACTCGAAAACGCGAGGTCGAGCGGGATTAAGAACGTCAGCCCGATGATGAACGGATAGAACGCGATGAATGTTGTGTCGATGGTGTTCCACGGCTTCTCTTTGAAGAAGGGCGAAATGTCAACTTTCAACAGTTTGAGCGACGGAACGGACGGGTAGTAGTAGTTCAGCGAGTTCAGCATCTGTATCGCAAACACCGTCCCGAACGACATCCACAACGCGCGACTTTTGAAGAACGACGGATTTTGCGCCATCTCAAGCGGCAACGCCGTGATCGGGTAGGAGAGCTTTTCCGACTCCGTCCACTGCCTGCGGAACAGCGCGTTCAAACACAACAGATAGAACCACAACACGCTGATAAACACCGACCACGTCAGAATCGGGATCGCCCACGCGGACAGATGGTGTGGCGCGAACAGCGACGACTCGCCCTCGAAATAGCCTTTCAGGACGGACGTGTCTCGAACGGTGAACCAGTCGGGGATGTGGTGGTGGAACAGAGAGGCGTAGTCGTTTTCAATCGTCGCCCGCCAAAACGGATGGACCAGAATACCGACGAGGTAACTCAACGCGG
>JAQBWJ010000418.1 GCA_027625215.1 Candidatus Poribacteria bacterium | reverse complement strand
AAGAGGACCCCGCGGCGTTGATTCTGGGTCGGCAACGGTTCTCTCCCCCGATGCGAATGATGACGGGTGTGAACCCTCTCCCTAACCCTCTCCCACTGGGAGAGGGAACGTTTATTGTTATTGGTCGTAGGGGCGATTTTCGCGTTTATCGCGGCGTTCCGGCAGATCGGGGCGCGTGCGTTGCGGGATGTCCGTCTGCGGGTCGACGGAGTCGTCGAGGATTTCGAAATCGCCCAAGACGACGACAGGGTACGCACCGTCGAAGCCGCCGATGCGTCCGCGCACGCGCACCTCTTTGCCGTTGTGCGGCGCGAGGCGGAGTTGATCGTACGCTTCGTTTTGGTGGAAGACCATCGCTTCTTCCGAACCGCTCGACCGCAGATGATGCCATAGCCCCGATGTCACAACGCCGCGCGCCTGCACCCATCCAGGAACGACCCCGAAACTGCGCCTTGTGAAGCCAAAGTGGGCGCGGAGGTCGCCCGTGGCGGTCACTTCTGTCTGATACAGCACGCGACCGTCGTTGACGCCGCGCACGTCTTTGATGCGGTGCATCAGGTCGTAGAAATCGACGCGCCAGCCGTTCGGTTGCACTTCGACAATCGTGACCCAAGGGTGCTCTTTGCCGTTTTCGCGCACCATTTGGCGGAATGAGATGCTGTCCGGCTCGACGTACGGAGCCAGTTGGCGGCGAATCTGGTTCTTACTGGCGTTCGTGATCCCGCCGTAGAGGTACATTTCAACTTTTTCGACTTCAGCGTCGGCGATGCCGCTCGACAACACGAACGCCGACAACGCCCCCAACAGATAGCCTCGTCCGCGCATCTCCTCGTTTCTCCTCGTCCCCTGACTAATGTTGCTGCGACGTTTACGAGAACGCGCCGCGCCACGCGGCGGTTGACCCTACAGTCCCGGTTTCGAGGGACTTTTCTCGAACACGACGACGAACGACTCGCCGTGCTCCTCGCGGATCATCTCGGCGATGTGTTCGTACTCCGCCGCCGTTTCCAAAAACTCCGACCCTCTCACCGCGATGCGACCACGATCGTGCCACTCCGCCTGGCGGTCGATGCCCCACTCCGGGAACGGCAAGCCCAACGCGCTGCACACGTCCAACCAAACGCGCATCTCCTCGCGCCCATTCGCGTCGGTCGAGACGGCGTCGGCGATCGGTGTTTGCAAGGCGAGCTGTTCCACCGTGTCGTCCGTGTTCATCGCGTCGTCGATGCGGTAGACGCAGGCGACGAGTTGGTCGTACGTGGCGCGGGGACTGGTCGGGAGCGGTTTCATTCCAGCCTCATGTCGCACGTACTGTACCCCTGTCCGAAACCGCCCGTCAACCGAGCGGCGGTCACATTTCGGGCGCGCGCTCGATGATGGCGGAGCGGGTCGAGCCCCACTCGGAACTCCTCGGACCGAGATCGTTCCACGTGCCGTCCATCCAATTGGTGTGTCCGAAGTGTTCGCCGGAGCCCATGTTGTTCGGTTCGAGGAGCCCGTGCCGCGACCAGTTTGTGTACTTGACCGGTTCGTCAGTGACCCAGCGCCAGTTGCCTTCGTCGCCTTCGTCCGTGATGCCGATCCAGAACCGTTGGGTCTTGCCGAACGTCTCTTCCAACCAGCGTTGTTCTTCGGGGCTGGTGATCGTGACGAGGTGCCCGCCTTGTTTCTCCGCCTCCGCCCGACATTCATGCCACGAGCCCGCCGTGATGACGCGGTAGGAGCCGCCGCTCCGCGGATCCGTCTTCCACTCCGTCGAGAGGATTCCGGTTGGTTGGCCAAGATGGAACGAAGAGTGCGACATGTCGACCGACGTTCTCGCCGAGCGGGTCGTCGGACAATATCAGTTCGATGCGTTCGACGTGCTGTTCATCCCGAACGTCGATCTCGTCGCTGTTCGCGGCGAGACCACCATGGCGGACTTGGAGTTGATAAGCACCGCCTCGGTCTCCATAGGTCTCGAACTCGCCGAGCGGACCCGTCGTCACGTCACGCGTGCTGCTGCCGGAGCCCGTGCCGGAACGGTGCGCCATCCGTAGCATGACTTCCGTGTTGGCGAGGGGTGATCCGTCTCCCATAAGCACGCGCCCTGAAAAACGAATATGACGAACAGCCGTGATGACGAGGTCTTGTAAACGCGCGTTTGGGCGCACCTTGAGCAGCGGCATCGAACCGACGGCGAGGAACGGACCGAACTCCATCGACTCGATCCGAATGGGACGCCGACCATCCTTAACCGACATGGAGTATGTCCCGGGCGTCATGCGTTCAATGACGAACTCGCCGTTTTCGGTCGTAGAGGAGAGATTGGTGAGTGAGCTCGTACTCATGGTCATCGCGCCGGACCCATTTTGAATCGTCGCGTTCAGCAACGACACCTGAGCGTTTCGGTCCGGCAGACCTTCTCGGTCAACGATGCGTCCCGAAATCGAGGCGGATAACGCGCCGTTGATGATCTCAGATGACGCGGTTTCGATGGAGTCCGCGCGTTCGGCGAGTTGAGTGCGGACCGGTTGCGCCGCGATGACAAATGCCGCGACCGCCGCAAACGCGATTCCGACGACTCCGAGCGTTTTCATGCCTGTTCCTCCCTCAACATGATCCCGTCACGATACGCGAGTTCATCTCAACGTTTCCGATGAACAAAGGATAATATCGGGATAAGGAAGACGCAACTTGGACCGCTAAATCTCGCCTGCAGACTGTAAATCGCGGAAGTAGTCGATGGTTTTGCCCAATCCGTCTTCCAAACTCGTGAACGGTTCCCAACCGAGAATCGCCTTGGCGCGCGTGATGTCGGGGCGGCGTTGCTTCGGGTCGTCTTTGGGGAGGTCGCGGAAGACGATCTTGCTCTTGCTGCCGGAGCGTTTCAGGATCGTCTCGGCGAGGGCGAGCATCGTGATCTCGGTGGAGGGGTTGCCGATGTTGACGGGGTCGGACTCGTCCGACATAGCGAGACGGAATATGCCGTCCACCTCGTCGGCGACGTAACAGAGACTGCGCGTTTGCGATCCATCGCCGTAGACGGTGATGTCCTCGTTCCGCAACGCCTGAGTGACGAAGTTCGGAATGGCGCGTCCATCGTTGGGGCGCATCCGGGGTCCGTAGACGTTGAAGATTCGGAGCAAGCGCGTCTTCACCCCGAAATGGCGATGGAACGCCATCGTCATCGCCTCGCCGTACCGCTTCGCTTCGTCGTAGACGCTGCGGGGTCCGATGGGGTTCACGTTGCCCCAATAGGATTCCGGTTGGGGGGTGATATCGGGGTCGCCGTAGACTTCGGAGGTGGAGGCTTGGAGGAAGACGGCGTTCTTCTCGCGCGCGAGTTCGAGCAGATGGTACGTCCCCCACGCGCCGACTTTCAGCGTTTCAATCGGCATTTTGAGGTAATCGGGCGGGCTGGCGGGGCTGGCGAAATTCAGCACATACGCGAGATCGCCGTCGACACGGACGGGTTCGGTGATGTCGGCGGTGATCGCCTCGAAGTGCGGATTGTCGCTTAGGTGAGCCGTGTTGCGGCGATTGCCCGTCGAGAAGTTGTCCATGCAAAGGACGCGGTAGCCGCGACTCAAAAAGAGGTCGCTCAGGTGCGATCCCAAAAAGCCCGATCCGCCTGCAATCAATACCCGTTCGCTCATCGCCGCCCCCTTCCTTCCCTTGATGCTGAATGGCGATCAGTCTGGCACAAGGGGAATGGTGGCGCAAGGCGTCGTTAAGCGGCGTAACGAGCTCGCTTGAACAGTTAACTTAACCCAAGTTGCGACCTATATGACGAAGTCGATGCTGTATGCCAGAACGAAGAGAAAGACCTTCAG
>JAQBWJ010000417.1 GCA_027625215.1 Candidatus Poribacteria bacterium | reverse complement strand
CGTCCACCGACTGGCGACGCGCCCTCGAAACGACTCAACCCGACATTGTGGCGATGGCGACCCCCGCCGTCGTGCGCGGCGAGGTGATTAAGGTCGCCGTCGCGCAAGGCTGCCACATCTTCTGCGACAAGCCGCTCGCCACCACCGAAGTCGAAGCGGGGCGACTCTACCGCGCCGTCCGCGACGCGGGGGTGAAGCACGCTTACGCCGCGACCCACCGCTACGATCCGAGCGTCTCATGGCTCCATGAATTGGCGCGCGACGGCTCCGTCGGCTCGATCCACGAGATGTCGATGACGATTCGCGCCGGGTTTCCGGGACTGATCGCGTGGTCGTGGATGCGGACGCTCGAAGGCGGAGGCGGCGTGTTGAACAACCTGTTGCCGCATCTGTTGGGCATCTTCGAGCGGATCGCGGGCGGCGAGGTCGTGAGCGTGATGGGCGAGGCGCGGGTGTTGACGACGGAGGCTCCCGTTGTGCCCGATCTCCACGACTTTCGAGACTGGCTCAAAACGGGGCGAGAGTTGACGCCCGAATCGGCGAAGGGGTTGGAATGGCGTGCCATCGACGCGGACGGCGCGTTCTCCGCGCTGATGCGGATCAAGGCGCCGGAACGCGATATTTCACTGACCGTCCTTCACGGCTCCGGTTACGGCGGCGCCGCCGAACGAACTGGGATGCGTCTGTACGGCGACAAAGGGACGTTGATCGCGGATGGCGTCGTCGGCTTTCAAGTTTCGCGGCAGCGGCGTGGGGAAGAATCGCCCGAAGTGTTGGACACCCCTCAACGGTTGCTCGATGAGTTGCCGAACATCGGCGACCACGTTCAAAACAAGTGGTGCGCGCTCGCCAAGTCGTTTGTCGCGGACGTGCGAGGCGAAGACTGCGAACCGTACCTGACGTTCCGCGACGGCTGGCGATACCAGCGGATCATCGAGACGATCCGGGAGGGGCACGGGTGGACGGACATCTCGGTCGATGCCGCTCAACGTTGAGTCGTCAACCCTTCCCGCCGAACTCCTTGTAGTAGTCCTGAATCGCCTTGACCGTCACCTCGCGCTCGCGGAACGCCTGAATCCCCAACACGCTCGCCTGCGCGCCCGCCATCGTCGTGATGAGCGTGATGTTGTGTTCCAACGCCATCATGCGGATTTTGTCTTCGTACTGGGCGTGCTCGCCGCCGCTTGGCGTGTTGATGATGAGGTCGATGGCGCTGTTTTTCACGTAGTCGTAGATCGTCGGGCGACCCTTGCCGATGCTGTACACCAACTCCGTCTGGATGCCGAGACGGATCAACGCCTTCGCCGTGCCGTGCGTTGCCACGATCTTGAAGCCCATGCCGTGCAGTTCGCGGGCGATCATCGCGGCGGCGCGTTTGTCTTTGTTCTTGACGCTGATGAACGCCGTGCCTTCGAGCGGCAGCGGGTGGTTCGTCCCGACCTGCGCTTTGGCGAACGCGATGCCGAGATTCACGTCGATGCCCATCACCTCGCCCGTCGATTTCATTTCGGGGCTGAGAAGCGGGTCGGCGCCCGGAAAACGGTCGAACGGGAAGACGGGAGCCTTCACGTTGAAGTATTCGGGGATGATCTCCTTCGTGAAACCGAGTTCTTCCAGCGTCTGCCCCGCCATCACCAACGCGGCGAGTTTCGCCAACGGCTCGCCTATCGCCTTGCTGACGAACGGCACGGTGCGCGACGCGCGCGGGTTCACTTCCAGCACGAACACCTCGTCGTTGCGGATGGCGAACTGCACGTTCATCAACCCGACGACGTTTAACTCCTTCGCCATCGCGACGGTCGCCTGACGAATTTCGTCCTGTAGGTCGTCGCCGAGCGAGAAGGGCGGCAACACGCAGTCGCTGTCGCCGGAGTGGATGCCCGCTTCCTCGATATGCTCCATGACCCCGCCGATGACGACCTGCTTGCCGTCCGAGATCGCGTCTACGTCCACCTCAATCGCGTCTTCGAGGTACTTGTCGATCAGGATGGGGCGTTCGGGGGAGGCGTCCACCGCGTTGCGGAGATAGCGTTCCAACTCCGGCTCGGTGTGAACGATCTGCATCGCGCGCCCGCCCAACACGTACGACGGTCGCACCAACACCGGGTAGCCGATCCGTTGGGCGATGACACGCGCCTCCTCGAACGACACCGCCGTATCGTTCGGCGGCTGGCGGAGTCCACAGGTGTCGAGCACCGCCTTGAACCGTTTGCGGTCTTCGGCGCGGTCGATGTCGTCGGGACTCGTGCCGATGATCGGGACGCCCGCCTCCCGCAACTTGACGGCGAGGTTCAGCGGCGTCTGTCCGCCGAACTGGACGATCACCCCGCGCGGCTGTTCGCGGTCGATGATGTCGAGGACGTTTTCGCGGGTGAGCGGCTCGAAGTAGAGTCTGTCGGACGTGTCGTAATCCGTGCTGACCGTTTCGGGGTTCGAGTTCACCATGATCGTCTCGTATCCGGCGTCGCTCAGGGCGAACGCCGCGTGGACGCAACAGTAGTCGAACTCGATGCCCTGACCGATGCGGTTGGGTCCGCCGCCGAGAATCATGATCTTCTCGCGGTCGGAGGGGCGGACTTCGCATTCGTCCTCGTAGGTCGAGTAGTAGTAGGGCGTGTACGCCTCGAACTCCGCCGCGCAGGTGTCTACCAACTTGAAGACGGCGATGATGCCGAGCGACTTCCTCAGTTCCCGCAGACCCATCTCATCGACGCCCCACAGCCGCGCCAACTGCTCGTCGCCGAAGCCGTTGCGTTTCAGTCGGCGCAGGAGCGGTTTGAGTTCGTCGCGGGCGTCCGTGTCGCCGTCCAACGCGCGTTTCACCGCCTCGACATGCTTCTCCGCCGTCCGTTCCAACTCGATCAGTTCCCAGATGTTGAACAGGAAGAACGGGTCGATGTTCGTATACTCGTGGACTTCCTCAATCGACATCCCCTCTTTGAGCGCGCGCTTGACGTAGAAGATGCGCTCGAAGTTCGGGACGGTCAGTTTCGACGGCAACTCGGACAACGGTAAGTCTTCGAGTTTGTGGTTGTCGAGCCCCGTCCAGCCGTTCTCCATCGAGCGGAGCCCCTTCTGCAACGACTCCTTGAACGTCCGCCCGATGGACATCGCCTCGCCGACCGACTTCATCGAGGTCGTCAGCGTCGCATCGACGTTGGGGAACTTCTCGAAGGCGAACCGGGGGATTTTCGTCACGACGTAATCAATCGTCGGTTCAAACGAGGCGGGGGTTTCACGGGTGATGTCGTTCGGGATTTCGTCCAGCGTATAGCCGACGGCGAGTTTCGCGGCGATCTTCGCGATGGGGAAGCCCGTCGCCTTCGACGCCAACGCCGACGACCGCGACACGCGCGGGTTCATCTCGATGACGACCTGCCGACCCGTGTCGGGACAGACGCCGAACTGGATGTTCGACCCGCCCGTATCGACGCCGATCTCGCGGATGATCTTGATCGAGGCGTCGCGCATCAGTTGATACTCTTTGTCCGTGAGCGTCTGCGCGGGGGCGACGGTGATGCTGTCGCCCGTGTGGACGCCCATCGGGTCGAAGTTCTCGATGGAGCAGATGATGACGACGTTGTCGTTGAGGTCCCGCATCACCTCGAGCTCGAACTCCTTCCACCCGATGATGCTCTCCTCGATCAGGATCTCGGTTGTCGGCGACAGGTCGAGACCCCTGGCAGCCGCCCGTTCGAACTCCTCCGCGTTGTACGCCGTCCCTGCACCGGTACCGCCAAGCGTGTAAGAGGGGCGGATAATTGCCGGGTAACCGATTTCGTCAACGACGCCCATCGCTTCCTCGAGCGTATAGGCGAACCTGCCCTTGGGCAGGTCGAGCC
>JAQBWJ010000416.1 GCA_027625215.1 Candidatus Poribacteria bacterium | reverse complement strand
GTTCAAGGGGTTCCGCGTGCTGTTCGTGACGACGAGCGAGACCCGCGTCGAGAACATGCGCGCCGCCGCAGGCGAACTCGACCTGCGCGAACGGCGGTTTATCTGGCTAACAAGTACAGATCAAATTGCGCCTGAAACCGTATTTCGGAATATTTGGAGATCCGCAGAGGCGGGCGACTCGAACACGTATCGGATTGGCTGAAATGGTGCGAATCCGTACCAAAAATATGGCGAGAGCGAGTTTCGGTAGGCGGCAAACGAAGACCGGTTCGCGTTCTAAGTGGATGGTCATAAGTTCTCAAAAAGGTCGACCACCTTCCTGTCATCGTGAGTAGCCGGCGAAAACGGCGACGCCACGATCTCTCCCGTTCCGAGAACTTCGGCAGACCGACTTAGGAGGAAGTGATAGAATCGACCATGATCGGATGGGAGAACAGGAATCATGGTTGAGGAAGTGGTTGCGTGGGAAGAGGAGTTGACTCGGTTTGCCGAGCGGTTGGGCAGGCGGTTTCGCCGTGTGGAGCCTCGCCGTCGCGAATCAACCGCCTTGATATGCGGTAGTAGGACTAGGCAACCGACGACTTCGAGATGGACGAACCGAAGCGGAAGGAATTGAACGCCAAGTGTGGGGAATCGGAAGTCTACCATCGCGGCATCAACAATGCTGCGGGATTGAACGGTGCGAATGTCGCTCGGTGCAAGCCCAACGGGTTCATATCCTCTATTCCCTGAAAGCCTTTCTCCGTTTGGAAGTGCGGCGCATGGCAACCACGACGAGTTGGTAGCAATCCAAAGCGGCAATCATCCGTAAGGCGATTCGAAGATATTGGCTCAGCCAACCATTGGGCTGTGCCCAACTGCGTAAGTCCTACCGTTCCATTTTGCTGAATGCGTGCTATTACTTGCGATAGTGTCTTCAAGTGGCACGATGGCTGATTGTAAACACCCTCGGATGGCGCACCTTCACGTCACACGATCACAAGGACGATCACATGAGCCGAAACGCATTGTTGGTATACCCGGAGTTCCCGACATCTTACTGGGGAATTCAGTACGCGTTGGAGTTCATCGGCAAAAAATCGAACATGCCACCTTTGGGACTGTTGACAGTGGCGGCGATGTTTACTGACCACTATGACCTTCGCGTCGTCGACATGAACATCGAGCCGCTTACAGACGAACATCTGGACTGGGCAGGCGTCGTATTCCTGTCCGCCATGGTGATCCAGCAAAAGTCGTTCAACGAGGTCGTTCGGCGATGCAACAAGCGCGATCTTACCGTTGTTGCAGGCGGTCCCTATGCCACTTCGTATCACAACGAAATCGAGGGGGTCGATCATTTTGTTTTGAACGAAGTGGAGGAAATCTTCCCGATCTTTCTTGCCGACTTTGAAAACGGCGTGGCTAGCCCCATCTACACCGCTCCATCGCGCCCGCCGATTACCGCGACGCCGGTTCCGCGTTACGATCTCATCCCGCTGGACAGGTACCGTTCCATGGCGATCCAGTTTTCACGCGGTTGCCCTTTCGACTGCGAGTTTTGCGACATAACAAAACTGTTCGGACGTATTCCACGAACAAAATCAAACAAGCAAATCCTCAATGAAATGCAGATGTTGTACGATCTCGGATGGCGCGGGCCTGTCTTCTTGGTCGATGACAATTTCATCGGAAACAAACGTGACGCGATGCGCTTACTGCCCGATATCGCGGCATGGCAGAAAGCGCGCGGCTATCCCATGCCGATGTACACCGAGGCAAGCGTCAACCTTGCCGAGATGGACGCCTTAATGGACGCGATGGTCGATGCGGGATTCTTCATGGCGTTTCTCGGCATCGAGACGCCCAACCCGAATGTGCTGAGACTCGCGAACAAAGGGCAGAACATCAAGAATGACGACGACGATTACCTGCTTCACGCCGTCCGCACGATACATAGGAAGGGATTGCAGGTCACGGCGGGGTTCATACTTGGGTTGGACGGCGATACGGAAGACGCCTTCGATGCGCAGATCGACTTCATTCAGAAGGCGGGTATTCCGACAGCGATGGTCGGACTGCTCACGGCGCTGAACGGAACGAACCTATATTATCGATTGGAACGCGAGGGTAGGTTGACCCATGAATCGAGCGGCAACAACGTCGATTTCGTGCTGAACTTCGAGCCGCAGATGGATCGAACGACACTGGTGGAAGGCTATCTGCGAGTGCTGTCGACCTTGTATCAACCGACGTTACGCAACTTCTTCGACCGTTGCTGGACGCAACTTCGTCACACGAACATGAAGGTGCGGACCGTACCGAAAATCGGCAAGGCCGAATGGATGGCGTTTGTGAAGTCGATGAAACGTCAGGTGTTCTCGCGTCAGGGTCCCGCCTACCTGCGGTTTCTGCTGCGAACGCTGATTCATCGTCCCACGATGATTGCCGAAGCGGTCAGTCTCGGCATCTCCGGCTACCACTTCGAAAAGATTACCCGTCAGCAGGTCGAGACGCACGATTTCCAGACATACCTGCAGAAGGAATCGGAGAGTTTCCGGGAGTGGATGTCGAACGCCGCGAGCGTCGGTAACGCCCGATTCGAGGAGTTGCGCGACGAGATGATGCGACGGATGGAGTTGGCGACAGCGCGATATCGACGGGCACATCGCGATACGCAGGCAAACCTTCAAGACGCGCTTGAGACGTTTCGTCTGACGTTGGAAACACTTCTCAATCAACAGGCAGGCGTTGCGAAACTCTCGTGAGCAATTGCAGTGTGATTTCGATAGGGATGGTCGCCTTCGCCCCAGATTGCGCGGATCGGCGGCGACGCATATCTCCTGCCCAGATCGGTTCCGTTTAATGAACCTCCTTCTCGCGTTGATCGAGATGAGGCTCGAGTTCATGAAGGTTCGCGGCGATTTCGGCTCGGTCACTCTCCGAGACGAACTCCACAATGAACCGCGCGACACCGACCGGATCATCCAGAGACAACGCGCGAACTCCGAAGACCGGATCGTTCGTCGCCACCGCCAACAGATGCGGATCACCGACGCACAGCGGTTCCCGCGTGAGTTCACATCGGTAGACCTCAATCTTCGGGACAGGACGCCACTTACACCCTTCGACCAGAATCAGGTCGACGTTCGGGAACAAACGCTCGGCAACGGCTTCGGGCTCGGCGTCCGGCTCGCGATAATCGAACCGCGCGACGCCGGACGGCGTCATCAACCCCACCTGAGACGCCCCGCGTTGCGCGTACCGCCACGAGTCCTTGCCCGATTTGTCGAACGGAATATCATGATGGGTGTGTTTCAACACGCCGACTTCAAAACCGTCTTCGATCAACAGCGGGAGCATCGCTTCGATCAACGTCGTTTTGCCGGAACCGGACGCGCCGACGATGGCGATGATCGGCGAAGCAGTCGTGCGTGGAGTCATGTGGTATCCTTACCGCTTTAAGGTTTGCAAAATCAGCTCGTCCCACGTTGTGACGGACTTCTGCCCGTTTCGGTCGCCTCCGGAGCCGTCCCACACGGCAAAGGCAATCGGGATCGTCGCGCCCGGCTCGAAATGAACGTCAAGCGGATCGTTCGTCGTCATCGTTCGGACGAATACGACGACCCAGGAGCCGTCCTGCCAAACGCCCGATCCTCGCACATGCTGCGAGTCCGACGATTGCGTCGTCAGTGTGCCGAACCCCGCCGCGGATTGGTCTTCGATTGGCGACGGACGAACTCCCGTCGAGACCGGATTCCGCGCCCCCCGACCCGTCAAATAGGTCGTGTTCGTGTCGGACGCTTTCGGAATAGCGTCGCGCGTCGCATGACGAACCGCGTCGAGGTACGCTTCGTCGTTTGTCGGATAAT
>JAQBWJ010000415.1 GCA_027625215.1 Candidatus Poribacteria bacterium | reverse complement strand
TGAATCTTTGGTAAGGAGAACCCCCACCTCAATCCTCCCCCTCAGGGGGAGGAGGTATGTCCCTTCCCCTGAGGGGGAAGGTTAGGATGGGGTGATTATCCCAAATGTTCATCGTGACAAACCACTAGAACCGCGAACTGCCGAGACTGCCGCCTGTAAACGTCGGCGGGACACCGATGGGCAGGCTTCTGAAGCCCCACGTGCCCGACACCGCGTCGTACCCCGTACCAATCGTGATGGACGGGTCGGCGATCAGGTTGATCTGGTACGTGAACTCCTTCCGCACGCTGCCGAGACCACCCGTGCGTCGCCACGTAATCCTCAAGTCCCAATCGCGCAGGTTGCGGCGGACGGAAATCTGCTGCGAATACCCGTGAAGGTTCGAGATGCTCAACGCTTTCAAGATCGCGTTGTCGCGCCACGGCTCGTCGGACTCTTCGGCGCGGACTCGGTCGTAGTCGAACCGCGTGTCGATATCCACCTCGAACAGCGTGTTCGGACGCCATTCATACCCCAACACGAAACTGCGCGACGAGCGCGTCGTCAGCCGCTGATACGACGTGCCGATGTCCGCCGTCCACCCTTTTTGATAGTCGCCCTTGCGGTATCTCAGGCTCGACGCGAACTGAACGAGCGTCCAAGGCTCCCGTTGAATGGTGGAATCGGGTCCGTACGTGTTCGGGTCGATCTGGAAGTTGATCGTTCCGGTGAGGTTGTTGCTCGCCAGCGGCGTCAGTCGCGCGTTGCCGGTGAGGAACTCCCACTTGCGGTTGCTCAACGCCACGCGGTCCGTGTAGTCGCGCGAGGTGGACAAGCGGAACGACAGCCCGTTGACGACCTTGTTCAGCCGCGTCTTGATCTGGAGATCGGTCTGAAACGACATGCGGAGCAACTTGCGCTCATATAGGTAGGTGCTTGATCCAAAGGGGTAGAGTTCTACCGCGTCGGGGTCGGGGTTGTCGGGGTCTTTGTCGTCGTTGACGGACGGCGCCCAATCGAAACCGACGGTCGTCGTCATGTTGTGGCGCAAGCGGCTCGCGCCCGGAATCCACGAGATGTTGTACACGTGAAACAGGTCGTTCTGCGCCTGACCATTCCCGCTGATAACGCTCCGCAAGATGTTCGTGTTGCCCTTCTGGTCTTTCTCGTGCCAAACGAGTTGCGATGAGCCGCCCGCCGCGACGGTAATCTCGCGCGTGCTCGTCAACTCGATCTTGGAAGTCTTCTGCGCGTCCAGACCCACATCGACCGTGCGGAGGTACACGTCCTCCGTCTGCTCGTCGCTGAGTCCGCGCGCCTGTCGGACCTCGAACACGTCCGTCGCGTAGCGGTAGCGGTCGCGCAACAGATTGGCGACGCTGCCGTCGAACGTGAACGTCGTGCTGTCGAGCGTCGGGAACTTCAACAACGGCACGCCCAACTTCTCAACCGAACGCGCGGCGGACTGCATCTTCCGGTTCAACTGCTTGAAGCCGAACACGCCCTCCAACTGCCCCGAAAACGCGAACGTGTACTCCGGCAGTTTTTGGATCGTGCCGCTCGTTTCTTCTTCAAACGAAAACGTCTTGTCGATGGTGAGACGGCTGCGGAACGACGGCGTCGATACCCGCGCCGAGATCGGCTGAGAGTCGAACGTGAGCACGCCGAAGGTGCGTAGTTCCGCCCGGTCGCGCCCGTAGGTGATCTCTTTATACTGGCGGCTGCCGTAATCGACGCGCCCCCAGAACGCCGTGCGCCGACCCTTACGGTCCCACCGCGTCCGAATGTCCTGTTGATGCCGCACGCCGATATCCCACTGACGCCCCGTCGTGAACGACTCGCGGCTGCCATACGAGGCGATGTCCTTCGTGAAGATGATCGCCTCGCCCTGCATGTTCCGCTTGCCGACATTCTGCACGACCCAGAACGCCTCCTCCGTTTCGACCACCTCGCTCACTTCGCCCTTGTCCAACCCAACGGAGGCGTTGTACACCTGTCGCGGCACGTCTCTCTGCCCGATGAACCCGATGTAGCCGCCATCCTCCGCCGTGTCGGAGTCCGATATCTCTTTGGCGAGAGCGACAAAATCGGGCGTTTCCTCCTCATCGACATACTGCATCAGGTACATGCCCTCGCGCTTCTCGACGGGATCGAGCGTTTCACCGCGTTGAATTTCGCCCACCTGACGACGCTGGGCGAAATCCAACGCGACCTTCGGAATCCACACGTCGAGGAGCAGTTCGCCCGTTTCGCCTTCGGTGGCGATGGAGCGCGGGAGCGCGCCGCCGTATTGCCGCATGAGCTCGTCGAAATTCGCGCCCGTCTGCAGCCGTTCGACCAACCGTTGCGTCAGTTCGCGCCCGGTTTCTTTCGCGCCGTCCGATGGCTCGACCCCGATGAAAATCTGTTGCACCTGCTTTTCGACGCGCCCATACTGGCGAATCACGTCGTTCACGCGGAACATGTAAAACCCTTCGGGACGTTCGATCAACGGGCTGATTTCCGCGTATTCGAGGGCGAGCGCGACCGCCTCCAAGTCCGGCGCGAGAACGCCGTCGCCCGCCGCCATGTAGGTCGTCGTGTTGGTGAACTTGCCCGCCAACGCCGCGAAGTCCGCGTCCGGCGCGGCAAGGTTCGTCATCAGTTCTTCCGCGCTTGTCCTCGCTCGCTGACGGTCGCCTTCGGTCATCTCGAAGGGGATGAACAGGCGTTTGATGCGAACGAGGTTGTACTCCCCGCGCAGCCGCCGCCCGATCTCCCGCGCCGTGCGACGCAACGCGGTGATCTCCTCAGGCGTCGCGCCTTCCGGCTTTTTGAGTTGGATTTCGCGGAGTTCTACGTCTCGCACGCGGTACTGGTTCTCGAAGCCGTACCCGGTGCCGCGCAGCGTCGAGTAGTCCAACTGAACGACGCTGCGGAGGCGGTCGCGGCGGGCGAGCGGGACGATCACCGTCGCCCACGTCCCCTGAAACGAGTCCGAACCCAACTTCACGATGACGGTCGACGGTTTGTCGTCGCGGATGCTGCGGCGATAGGCGGGGATATACAACAACGGCACGCCGCCCACCATGAACACGACGTGCTTCGCAATGATCTCTTTGCCGAGATGAACGATGATGCGCGACGCTTTGAAATAGGTGTGCGGATACTTCAACGAGCTCGTCGTCAGGATGCCGTTGTTGATGAGGGACTCTTTTTCGGAGACGCGCAGGATTTCGTACCCTTGATAGTACCAAGGCGCGCCGTACGCCGCTCCGCCGTACGCGATGCCCTTTTTAGTCTTCATGTTGAAGATGAGCGTTTCGGCGTACGTGATCTCTTCATCCACCTGAAGGCGCACGTTGCCCTCCGCGCGGAGGATTTCTTTCAAGTCGGTACGCATCTCGTCCGCTTCGAGCGTCATGTTCTCGTAGCGGAGAAAGGCGCGTTCGTCGCCGACCGACGTGACGTGCGCGATGCTCTCGGTGAAGATGACGTTGCCGCCCTCGACGTACACATCGTTCTTGCCGAGCGGCGTGCTGCGGTTGAGGATCGACACTTCCGCGTCGGTCGAGTCGGCTTCGGTCGGTTCGGCGGCGATTACGTCTTGAGGGGGCGGTTCGGCGGGAAGCGTCTCATCGGATTGCGCCGTCGCGTTTGCGATGCACCACGCGAGCATCCCGACGACGGCGGTAAGACGACACAGGTTCCTCATGTCAACCCGTTACGGTGCGTGGTGTGGTTGTCACAGTTCGACGAGGATATCGATGAACGCGGCGGCGCGCAGTCGGTCGATCAAGCGTCCGCGCTCCTCGATGAACCGCTCTTGGCGAAGCGCGGCTTTCGCCAACTGCTTGTCGGTGAACTGCCCCGCGTACTCGCTCATGAACGCGATCACGTCC
>JAQBWJ010000414.1 GCA_027625215.1 Candidatus Poribacteria bacterium | reverse complement strand
TTGCGTGAAGTTAAACATCGCGCGTCCGCCCCTTCTGGTGAGAAACTAACGCCCACCGGCAATGGCTGGGATGATCGACACTTCGTCGTCCGCGCCGACTTTCGTGTTCGTGCCGTCCAGAAAACGGATGTCCTCGTTGTTCAGATAGAGGTTCACGAACCGCCGCACCGCGCCGTTTTCGTCACAGATGCGCTCCTTCAGTCCGGGATAGTTCGCGTCGAGATTATCAATCAACGCGGCGATGGTCTCGCCAGTCGCCGTGACCTCCGCTTCGCCCTTCGTCAATCGACGCAGCGGCGTCGGAATTCGCACCAAAGCCATCAGAAATGCTCCTTAAAACGGTCGCCCACAAAAGAAATATGGTTGAATCGCCCGCTTATTATAGCCGTACCTTGTCGGTTGGGTCGCGCGGAACCTTTTCCTCCCCTTGCAGGGGAGGATCAAGGAGGGGTCGGGCAAAACAGGTCGCGCGTTGGTCGGCGTTGAGCGTGAACCCCGCCACTCGTCGTCCCGACCCCTTCCCAACCTTCCCCTGCAAGGGGAAGGGACTTTCTTCACGCGAAGTAGCCGAGCTCTTCCAGTTTCGCCATGACCTTCTGCGCGGACTGTTCGACCGTTTCCTTGTCCGTTTCGCAGACGACTTCCGGGTTCAGCGGTTCTTCGTACGGGTCGTCGATGCCCGTGAACTGTTTGATCTCGCCCGCGCGGGCTTTCGCGTACAGCCCCTTCACGTCGCGCGATTCACACACTTCCAACGGACAACTCACATACACTTCCACGAAGTTCTTGATCTCGTCGCGCGCGTGCTGGCGGATATCGCGGTAGGGCGAAATCGCCGCCGAAATGACCGCCGCGCCGTTGCGGGTCAGCAGTTTGCACACGAACGCGATCCGCTTGATGTTCGTGTCGCGGTCTTCCTTGCTGAAGCCGAGACCCTTGCTCAGATTCGTGCGGACGACATCGCCGTCGAGCACTTCGACGTTGCGCCCCTTCTCCTGAATCAACTCAACGAGGCGTTCGGTGATCGTCGTCTTTCCGGCTCCCGACAATCCGGTGAACCAGACGGTAAAACCCTTCTGCATCAGTCTACGTCGCCTTTCGTTCCTTAGATAGACCGCGTTTTTGCGGTTTATTTCTCGTGTTTTGCGTCCGCGAAATGCGTCATCGTGTGGATGCCGCATTCGGTTTTCGCCATGCCGCCCCAACGTCCGGCGCGTTCGTCTTCGCCTTCGAGGACGGCGCGCGTGCAGGGCACGCATCCGACGCTCGGATAACCCTGATCGTGCAGGGCGTTATAGGGAATGTCGTTCGCGCGGATGAACTCCCAACAACGGTCGCCCGTCCATTCCGCCAACGGGTTGACCTTCACCATATCGTGGTTGCCGTCCCACTCGACCCCCTGCGCTTGAGCGCGTCGTACGCCGCCAGCGCCTTGTCGAGCGGTTCGACTTTTCGCATATAACAACAATAGTCGGGGTTCGTCTTATAGAGCTCGTCGCCGTGCGTCTCCGCCTGTTGTTCGACGGTCAGTTCCGGGTGAATGTGGATGATGTTTACGCCGTACTTCTCGGCGATGCGGTCGCCCACGTCGAGCGTCTCTTGAAACGCAAAGCCCGTGTTCATGTGGAGGATCGGCACGTCGCGCGCGATCTGCGCGAGGTGGTGGATCGCCACGACGGTGCTGGGTCCAAAGTTCGAGACGACCGCCAAACGCGGGGGGTAACGATCCACCGCCCACTGGATGATCTCGGTCGGTTCCGCGTGTTGGAACTTCCGCGCGAACTCCTCGATTCGGTCGAAATCCGCTAAGATCGGTTTTCGTTCGATCATGACAAGTCGTTCCCCAACTTGAACTGCCGAGCGCTTCACCCGGCGACTACGAAACCTAAACGCGGCATATTGATCCTCGCCAAGTCTCGTACGACTTCGCGCGGTTTGACCTCTTTACTTTGCCGCCGCCCCGAAACTCTCGCGTCGCCTTCGATCACTTCCCGAAGTACTGCGCAAGGCTGAAATACCGTTCGCCCGTGTCGCAGAGAAACGTCACGACCCGCTTGCCCTTGCCGAGCCGTTTCGCCACCTTGATCGCGGCGACGACGTTCGCCCCCGAACTCATCCCGACGACGAACCCTTCATCCTGACCGATCCGCACCATCATGTCGTACGCTTCCTGCTCCCCGACGGTAATCACCTCGTCTATGAGCGACACGTCGAGCACTTCGGGGATGAACCCCGCGCCGAGCCCGTCGATGCGCGTCGGCCCCGGTCGCCCGCCCGACAGGACGGGGGTGACGGCGGGCTCCACCGCGACGACGTGCAGTTTCGGGTTGTGCTCCTTCAACGCCTGCGCGACGCCCGTCAGCGTGCCGCCCGTGCCAACGCCCGTCACGAGCGCGTCCACATGCCCCTGCGTCGCGGCGGCGATCTCTCTGCCCGTCGTTTCGCGGTGAATCGTCGGGTTTGCCGGGTTGCTGAACTGGTTGGGCATGTAGGCGTTCTTCTCGCGGGAGAGGATTTCTTCCGCTTCCCAAATCGCGCCCGCCATGCCGTCCGCTTCGGGGGTCAGCACGATCTCCGCGCCGTACGCCTTGAGCAGCGTCCGCTTCTCGACGCTGACGTTTTCCGGCATCGTGAGGATCGCCTTGTAGCCCTTCGCGCGGGCGACAATCGCCAGTCCGACGCCCGTGTTGCCCGCCGTCGGTTCCACGATGGTCGCGCCGGGTTTGATCTTCTTCAGACGCTCCGCCTCGATGATCATCGACAAACCGATGCGGTCTTTGACGCTGCCGCCGGGGTTTGCCGCTTCGAGTTTGGCGAGCACCTCTGCGCCGTCTTTGGGCGGGATGTGATGCAGGCGAACGAGCGGGGTCTTCCCGATCAGTTCCAGCACGCTTCCGGCAAGTTTATGTTCCATGTCGTCGTCCCTCGTCCCTTCCCTCTTGCAGGGGGAAGGTTAGTAAGGGGGTCATTGTGAGTGGGTTTTCGTTGAGCGCGTTGCGCTCGTTTTATCACCCTAGCCCTCTCCCATCTAGGGAGAGGAACCCGGATACCGCCTAAATCGAAAACGTATAAGAATGCGCCAACGTCATTGGGTCGGGGAAACGCTGCGTCTTCATCAACAAGTCCGCCAGCGTGATCCCTCCCAAGAAATCCGAAATCGTCTGCTCCAAGCCGAGCCACAGCCCCTCCGCCGCGTCGCCCATATCCGCCGGGCGTTTCGCAGGACAAAGGTTCAAGGGACCCTCGACCGATTGATAGATATCGACCAGATAAATCTCGTCCGGCGGCAACGCGAGCGTGTACCCGCCATCCGGTCCGCGACGGCTGCGCGTCAGTTTCGCCCGCTTCATCGACAACAGCAGTTGTTCCAGAAACGTCTGCGGGATATCCCGCCGCGTCGAGAGCTCGGAGACGGAGATGTACTCGTTCGGACGCGACGCCAGTTCCAGCATCGCGTTCACCGCGTACTTCGCTTTGGAGGATATCTTCATCGGACGGCTCCGGTTTCTCACCTGACCAACAAGCGAAGGTCTGGGCAACACGATCCCGACCGAAACACTCGGCGATTCGCTATTGATGACCTCTCTTGTCGAATATAATAGTCAATCCCGACCTGACGTGTCAAGTTCGGATTGTAGATGATGATAATAGTCGTCTTTGTTGGTGTAGCACTCGGAGATAGGCGACCCCGAATCCATTGTCAGCGAAGGGATCGCTCAGCGCTGCGTTCCATCTCTTGAAAGGCGGGCACGTCGGCGAGTTGGCGGTAGAGCGTCGGGTTGCTCCGCACACCGCGCACGACCGCTGCGTGCGCCGCTTCCACCCGCATCTCCAGCACCACTTTGGCGAGATAGCCGTTT
>JAQBWJ010000413.1 GCA_027625215.1 Candidatus Poribacteria bacterium | reverse complement strand
TGTTGTCGTGCACGCCGCCGGACGAATCGTTGCGGGAGTACGTGCAGACGTTCATCACCCCGCTGACAGGTCCCGAAATCATCGTCGGCTCGACGCGCATGAAGGCGGGGACGGCGACGAAACTCATCCTCAACCAGATCACGACAGCGGCGATGATCCGGCTCGGCAAGGTATACGACAACTGGATGATCGACGTGCAGGTGACGAATGCGAAACTGCTCGAACGGGCGCGACGGATGGTTGCCGAGATCGCCGATGTCGATACGGACACGGCGGCAAGCGCGTTGTCGGCGGCGGGGAACGATTTGAGAGTCGCCGTCGTGATGCTGCGGCGCAAGGTCTCATTCAATGAGGCGAAGGCGTTGTTGGACGCGCATGACGGATCGTTGCGGCTCGCGTTGCAAACGTCGGACGAGACGTGAGACATCACACCTCGATACGGACAGGACGAACATGGGACGCATCATCGACCTGAGCCTCACGTACGAGCGCGGGATGCGCGGCGTCGATTGGGAGACGGCAACGACCATCGACAATCAGGGCTGGAACGCGCGAACGCTCCACCTGTATTCCCACGCCGGGACGCACATGGACGCGCCGCGTCACTTCCTCCCCGACGGCGCGACGATTGAACTGACGCCGTTGGAAAAGATCGTCGGCGAGGCGTGGGTGGTCGATTGCGGGATGTCGTCGCCGCGCGAACTGCTGACGGTCGGGCATCTCGGCGAGGTGGCGGATCGCGTCGTCGCGGGGGATCGACTGCTGTTGAAGACAGGTTGGAGCGAGCGATTCGGGACGGCGGCGTACCGGGACGAACTGCCGCGCATCGGCGTTGAGTTGGCGCGTTGGATGGTGGCGAAGCGCGTCGCGTTGGTGGGCGTGGAACCGCCGTCCGTCGCGGACGTGAACGATCTCGCCGAAGTGACGGAGATTCATCGGATACTGTTGGGCGGCGGCGTCACGATTGTCGAAGGGCTGACCAACCTCGACCAACTGACGCGGGAACGCGTGACGTTCATCGCCCTTCCGTTGAAGATCGCGGAAGGGGACGGTTGCCCCTGCCGGGCGATAGCGGTCGAGGGGGACTTGTCGGCGTGAAGGCGATTCTGACGATTGCGGGCTCCGACTCCGGCGGTGGAGCGGGCATTCAGGGCGACATCAAGGCGATCAGCGCGAACGGCGGGTACGCGATGTCGGTCATTACGGCGATCACCGCGCAGAACACCGTTGCCGTGACGGACGCCTTCGATCTGCCAACATCGATCATCCGCGCCCAACTCGACGCGGTATACGACGACTTTGAGGTCGCTGCCGTCAAAACGGGGATGTTGTCGTCCGTCGAGATTATCGAGACGGTCGCGGCGGCGTTGGAACGGTACGGGGCGCGGAATCTGGTCGTTGATCCCGTGATGATCTCAAAGAGCGGGTACGCCCTACTGCGCGACGACGCGATTGACGCGGTAAAGACGCGGTTGCTGCCGTTGGCGCGGGTCGTCACACCGAACGCGCACGAAGCGGAACTGCTCGCCGGAATCACCGTCCGCACGCTTGATGACGCGAGGGAGGCGGCAAGGCGGATTCGGGAGTACGGGTGCGAGGCGGTCGTCGTGAAGGGCGGGCATCTGGAGGATACGCGGGAATCGGTCGATGTGTTGTTCGACGGCGAGACGTTCCGCGAGTTTCGCGCCGAACGGATCGACACCCCCCACACGCACGGGACGGGCTGCGCCTACTCCGCAGCGTTGGCGACGTTTTTGGGGCGGGGGGATGATCTTCCCACCGCTGTGGAGAAGGCGAAGGCGTACATCACGGGGGCGATTCGTCATGCGCCGGGGTTGGGTCGGGGACATGGGCCCACGCATCATTTTTGGAACGTCCGTTAGCGACCACATCATGTCATCGGTTTTTAAGATGTTGTACCTCCATTTGGGTATCAATTCAGTGGTATCATCGGAGCAGATCGATGAGGTTTGAGTGGGACCCAAACAAAAACCGTCAAAATGTGGAAAGGCGGTCGTTCGATTTCGACGAAGCGCGCGCTGTGTTTGCCGACCCGTACAGCACGGAACGGTATGATGAAAAGAGCGAGGGTTCGGGCGAAGACCGTTGGATAACGACTGGCTACGTTGGTTCGCGGTACCTCACGGTTGTATTCACAGATTGCGGCGACACGATTCGGATCATCTCCGCATGGAAAGCGAGTCGGACGGAAAGGCAGCAATATGACCAAAACCGACGAGGAACGTGACAAGATGTGGCGTAAGTTCGATGCGCTCACCGACGAGGAAGTCGAACAGCAGCGCCGCGAGGACCCGGACGCGCCTGACCCGGACAAGGCGAGTCGTATGCGCCCTGTTGCGTTGTCCCGCCGAATTCGGTTTCGGTTAGGTATGTCTCAGGCGACGTTCGCCGAGACGTACGCGCTTTCGCTACAGACGTTGAAGCGATGGGAACGGTACGAACACGAACCGTCCAAAGCCCATACCGCCTACCTCTACGCCATCGACGCCATGCCTGAAGCGGTCGCCAAGGCGGTCGCGGATGGACTGGCGAAACAGAAAGCATCGTGAAGCCACACGTCCCAAAACTCCACGTCATCACCGACACGACCCTCCAATCCCGCCACACGCACGCGGAGTTGGCGCAACTCGCCATTGACGGCGGCGCGGACGGCATTCAGTTCCGCCAGAAGGACGGCTCAACGCGCGACCTGCTTCGTCAGGCGGAGGCGACGCGCAACGTCTGCGCGAAGGGCGGAGCGACGTTCATCGTAAACGACCGACTTGATGTGGCGATGGCGGTGGACGCGGACGGGGTTCACGTCGGGCAGGACGACATGCCCGCGCGCGAGGCGCGTCGATTGTGGGGTTGGGATAAGATCGTCGGCGCGACGGCGTTCACCCCGACGATGGCGTTGCAGGCGTTGTCGGATGGGGCGGATTACGTTGGTTTCGGACCCCTCTACGGGACGCAATCGAAGGCGAACGCGCGTCCGGCGACGGGCGTTGAGGGGTTGAGGCGGTTCGCGGCAGGTTGCGGACTCCCCATCATCGCCATCGGCAGCGTCAAGGCGGTGAACGTCCCCGAACTGCTCGACGCGGGGGCGTACGGCGTCGCGGTGATCTCCGCTGTTTGCCTCGCCGACGATATTCCGCGCGCCGTTGCGGAGTTCGTCGCCGCGCTTCGATGAACGCCGTTGTCATCCGCCGAACACCGTTTCCGTTTAACAAACCGCATGATCGGCTTTCCCCTCGAACGAGATGGACGCCATTATTACAGATCATCGTTTTTTCACGGACAGGCACTTTGGGAAACGGACGGTATCACATGAACGTACAAGCGTTCGGGATCGCATGTGTGGCAACGCTGACGCTGGCGATCAGCGGGGCGAACGCCCAAATACTCTACCTTTACGACGATGAAGCGAATCGGTCTACCGAACTTCGCCTCTACGACCTCGAGACGCAGAAATCGGAGGTCATCATCACGGGCGGGCTCTATCAATGGAATGACTTGATGGGCTCTCCCGACGGTTCTGCGGTGCTCTTTCAGGAGTTTCGCGGCGAGTTCAACGACATCGGCGTCGTGTCGGCGTCCGGCGGCAAGGTGACGCACCTCACCAACCGCAACGGCGACAATCGCGACGGCGCATGGTCGCCCGACAGCGATCAGATCGCCTTCTCGTCCAACCGCGACGACGACTACGAAATCTACGCGATGGACGCCGACGGCGGCAACGTGCATCGGTTGACGAACCACCAGTTCGCCGCGTCGTGGCCCTCCTGGTCGCCGGACGGACGCGAGATCGCCTACGTCACCTCCGACTACGGGCAGACCGATTCGCTCTACGTGATGAAGGCGA
>JAQBWJ010000412.1 GCA_027625215.1 Candidatus Poribacteria bacterium | reverse complement strand
AAACGGAGACGGTAAAAAGGAACGCAAGGTGTCTTCCGTTCACGGCGCGAGCGACACGGCGGGGGCGTTCGCTTCGATGAACGCGGAAAGCGCTTGCAGGTCCTCCTTCAACTGCTGGAGCGATTGCGCCGCTTCCAACAACTTTCCTTCGCCCGTCAACCGCAGATACCGATTCAGCGACGAGTTCGCCGAAGCCGCGATCTGCGCCAGTGTGCGGCTTGAAGTCGAAACGGTGGCGGAGGGCGTCATCGACTGCGACAGCGACGCGGGTTGACCTTCGGGCACTGTCACGTCCACTTGAACCGTTTTGAACCCTTCTCGCGCGACCCGCGCTTTGTAGACTCCCGGCGGCACATTTTCAAGTCGATAGGAACCGTCCGGCGCGGTGGTCGCCGGAGACGCGAACGGAGCGCCTGACTCCGACAACAGCGTGATGACGGCGTCTTGGATCGGCGCGCTGTGGTCGTCGGTGATCGTGCCCTGCACGATGCTGAACTGCCCGACGCGAAACACTTTGCGTAATGCCGCCTGAAAGGTCGTGTCGGACGCCAATTTGTCGTCTGCCACGACAATCACGAACTTCAGTTCCGGCATCGACTGACCTTCTTCGCCCGTCGCGCGGAGATAGACGGGCTCCGCGTAGAACAGCGCGTTCTCGCCCGATTTCGTTTCGACGGGAAGCAAGAGCAGGTTCCCGCGAATCACCTCCGACCCCGCCTGACCCAACAGCGTGAACTGCCCCGACAGTTCCGTATCCTGGTCGATGCGGTTTTCGATCTGTTCAGGCCCGTCCACCTCTTCGGCACGTGACAGAGTGTAGCAGCGCAGCGTCCCGTATTGGTCGCCGTCCGACCCCGCAACGAGCCACGCCGTCAACCGCTTCGTCGTTGCGGGTGGGGCAAACGGCAACACGCTCACAAACTCCGACCGCTCCGAGTCAGGCAGTTTGAGCACCGTGTAGTACGGCATCATCGGTTGGAGGGTGTTCGTGTGGAACAGTTCGCGGGGAAGTTTCCAGGCATCGCCGCCCGTGATGAACACGACGGGGTCTTCAACGTGATACAGCGCGTACATCGACGCTTGCACCCATTGCAGGTAGTCCGGGTAACGCAGGTGCGTCCTTAGTTCGTCGGGCATCTGCGACATGGGTTGGAAAAGTTCCGGGAAGTCGTGCACGTACATTTTGATGAGCGGATCATCGGGATTAGTGACAAAAAACCGCACGTCCCCGTCATACGGATCAACCACGGCAACGGCGGAGTTTCGGATGTAGTTGAACTTCTCGAAGTCCGGCTCGTCGTGCGGATCACCACCAAGATTGTCAATCGGATCGCCGTTCGCGTCGAGCGCGCGATGAATCTGCGCGTACGGATAACGCCGCGAGACGGTGTACAGGTCGATCATCCACCACAGTTTGCCGGTGTCTTTGCCGATCACAAGGTACGGGTCGGGGTCGAATCGCATAAACGGCGCGATCCGTTTGGCGCGTTTCAGGATGTTTCGGTGCATCATGACGCGCGTATCCGGGTTCAACAACGAAGACAACGCAATCCGCAGCGGTTCATCCAGCCGCGACGCAAACGCCAAACGTCGCAGTCCACCTCCCAAGACGACTCCGCCGCGCCCCTCGTATTGCGTGAGTTGAAAGACGCCCTCAAGCGGAAAGTCGATCTCCTGCTCCTCCGTCTTGACGAGCACGTACTCGTTCGTCACCTCGCCGTAATAGATTTCGGGTCGCGTGATACGGAGATCGCCGTAGCCGGGTTCGGAGGGCGTTTGCATCGGGATACCCTTCACCCAGAGACGCGGCACGCCGGGGTCTTCCACCTCGTTGACGGGAGCCAATACCGCGCCGTACCCGTGCGTGTATTTCAGCCGTTTCGTGAACCACTCGCGTGTGCGGAGTTTGTTTGGGTTAATCTCACGCGCGGCGAGCAACACTTGGCGCTGCTCGCCGTTGATTTCGTATCGATCCACGTCGGGGTAGGGATAGAATTCGTAGTACTGCTGAATCGTCTGGCTTTGTTGCAGCCGTTCCCACAAGACGCGACGGTCCCATACTTGAACGTTCTTGAGCACTTCGGGATGAGACGCCACGTCGTCAAACGTTGCCAACGTGCGAATCACGTTTTCCTGCCGGATCGCGTCGAGGTTGAAAGAGTGGCGCGTCATCGCAATATGGTTTGCCAAAAAGACCCGCTCGACGCGGAATGGGTTGGGGCGCACCTTCACGACGTAGACGACTGCGGGGTACGCCCACAACACCAGCACGTACGCCGCCGCCCACGCCACCGCGACCCCGTACCACACCTTTCGGCTACGCCCAAACAGGTTCACGATCAACACGACGATCAAAACGCCGAGCACCGCCATGTACGCCACATACGCGCCGATCTGCACCAAATCGATGTAACTGACGCCGAACGGGATGCGACCGCTTTTAATGATGTTCGGCTTCGCGTACAACAACCCTTCGCGCGCGACCAACGACCGCCATATACCCGCCGCCAGCAACAGAATCCACAACGCCGACGTGTGCACCGCGACGCCCGTCAGCGCGGATAACATCGAGTGGGAATCGCGGTGATAGTAAAATCGGTACTGCAACGCGATGATCCCGATAGACACCCACAAGAGCACTTTCACCCAAAGCGTCAACCACTCCAGTCTTGGGTATTTGAACAGGTAGTATCCGACGTTCTTGTGGAAAATCGGGTCGGCGAATCCGTTCCGCAGGTACTTCGATTGCGTCAGTTCATCAACAAGTGTCTTCGCCGCGAAAGGCAGTTCGTCCTTACCCGCAACAACGGAGAAGACCTGAGACTTCGAGTAGTTTTCGCCCGTGCGCCGCCTCCGCAACCGCTCCCGTTCCGAAATCGACGCATCCTCCGCGACCCGTTCGAGCACCGTCGGACCGGAGAGCTCCAACGAGACGCGATACCCGTCTTCTTCAGGGGCGAGAAACCCGCGAATCGTATAGTGCGGGTTTTCAGGAACGTGTCCGTCGCCCGCTTTTTCCTCGTAAAACCGCACGAGTGAAAGAGACTGAACTTCAGTCGCCAGTTCGTTCGAGAGAAGACCGTGAAGCAGATCGATATCGCCGTGAAACGCCGGTTCCCACGGAGCGGGTAGATACGGATGCGTCGGCGACCCACCGGACGCCTCGGGGTGTCGCACCACCGCCTCGATCCGCCCATGCCCCTCGTCGTACGCGCGTGCGTGCTTGACCACCTGCCACTGCCACATCAGCGCGCTCGCCATGAGCCCCGCGGTCACCAGCGACAACAGGGCGAATAGGCGGTGCGTCAACCGCGTCCGCGCGGACGCCCAATGCTGAAAGTCGGCGTCGAGCGGACAGACGCGCCGAGCGATCATCACGTTCAGCATGAGGAACGCGAATCCGAGGCTTGTGTACGTGAAAAAGATCGCCCAATGGGTGCGGATGATGCGCCAGAAAACGGACGCATACCCGGCGGACACGCCGTTACGCGCGAACTGTTCGTACCAGAGCGTTTCCGTCCACAAGTAGGCAAGTTGGGGCAATGTGATGAGAAAGAGCAGGCTCGTCGGGATGGTCAGCAGGACAATGCCACGCCGAACGGAATGGCGGTCGCGCTGTGAACGCCCACGTTGCACGAACCAGACCCCCGCCCACACGACCACACCGATAGAAAGCCATGTGATCGCCAGCGAGACGGTCATCGCAAGCGTTTTCGTCATCGAACGAACCTCGTTGAAACCCCTTGTCGGATTGACGTGGAGAAGTGTATCCCGCGTCGGTATGCGGCGCAAACCGAGCGAAGGAGACGACCGACGGTTTCACTGAGAAAGGTGGGCGAACACAAACTCAACATGTTCAGGCGGAAGGATATTCGG
>JAQBWJ010000411.1 GCA_027625215.1 Candidatus Poribacteria bacterium | reverse complement strand
TGACGCCGCGTTTTTTTGGGGGGAGAGTGATGCCTCTTCTTCCCCCTGCAACCCGTTGGGAACGGACCACATGAAAGCGTCATGATGAACGCCCGCGCCATCCGCGTGAACCTCGCAGACCGAAGTTACGACATTCGCATCGGACACGGTATCCGCGCCGAGTTGCCGAAAAGCCTCGACTTTATTCGACAAGGCGCGCAGATCGCCCTCGTCGCCAGCCCGGAACTGAAACGGCTCTACGGCGACGCCCTCGTGAAGTCGCTGCGCGACGCCGGATACGCCGCGTGGCTCGCCGAGATGCCCGACGGCGAGCAGTTCAAGACGATGGCGACCGCCTCCCTGCTCTACGACCAGTTCATCGAACGTCGCATGGAACGCAACTCGTTGGTCGTCGCGCTCGGCGGCGGCGTGACGGGCGACGTGGCGGGCTTCGTCGCGGCGACCTACATGCGCGGCGTCCCGTTCGTTCAGATGCCGACCACGTTGATCTCGCAGGTCGATTCAAGCGTCGGCGGCAAGGTCGCCGTCGATCACCCCAAAGGCAAAAACCTGATCGGCGCGTTCCATCAACCCAAACTCGTCCTCATCGACGCGGAGACGCTGGACAGCCTCCCCGCGCGCCAGTTCCGCTCCGGCATCGCCGAAGTGATGCGTTACGGGGTGATCGCCTCGCCGACGCTCTTCCGAACGCTCGAAACGCGCATGGACGCCATCCTCGCCCACGACCCGACCGTTCTCACCGACATCATCACCGAGTCCTGCTCCATCAAGGCGCGCATCGTGGAGGAAGACGAAACCGAGAGCGGCGTCCGCGCGACGCTGAACTACGGACACACCTTCGCCCACGCGATAGAAGCCGTCACGCACTACGAGACGTTCCTGCACGGCGAAGCGGTCGCCGTCGGGATGCTCTGCGCCGGAGAGATGGCGAAGGCGCGCGGTTTGGTCGATCAGTCGTTCTGCGACCGACAACGCGCCCTCATCGTGTCCGCCGGACTGCCGCCCGCCGTGCCCGCCGAACTGGACGCCGCCGAGATCGTGGACGCGATGAAACTGGACAAGAAAGTCGCCGCCGGGCGCATCCGATTCATCGTCCCGACGGGCATCGGCTCAGTCGAAATACGCGACGACTTCTCCGACGCCGACGCCCAAGCCGCCATCAACGCGACCCGCGCCTGATGCGTCGCCCTCACGCCCTCGTTCACCAATACCCCGACCTGTTCCGCCCCGCCGATTGGCGCGTCGTCAACGTTGAGTACTTCATGTGCGACGAACTGCCAGATGACGCGCTCATCGCCAACGCGAACCTCGTGCCCCGCGTTGGCAACGACTACCTCATCATCCGCCACAGCAACGGCGAGTGGTCGATTCCCGGCGGAACGCGCGAACCGAACGAACCGCTCATCGACGCCCTCGCCCGCGAACTCCACGAAGAAGCGGGCGCGGAACTGTTGAACGCGACGTTCTTCGGCGTGTGGAAGTGCGTGTCGTCTCAGCCGGAGCCGTACCGCCCCCACATCCCGCACCCGATGTTTTACCGAGCGGTTGGTGTCGGCGACGCGCGCGTCGTCGGGCAACCAAGACCTGTTGCGGACGGCGAGGAGATCGACGCGGTGGCGGTCGTGCCGTTGGACGAAGCGGTCAGGCGGTTGCGTTCGACGGGAAGAAACGACCTCGCCGACCTCTACCGATTGGGCGCCGACATGGCGAGGCGGATCGACGGTTAGAAGTACTGACCCGTGCTGCCGCTGATCTCAAACCCGCGCGGCGCGGAATCCAACGTATAGGCGAAATCGATCCGCGCGATGGGCGACGACGACAGTTTCAACACCCCGATCCGCAGCCCCGCCCCGACAGACCGCTTCACGTCTCCCAAACTGAGCGAGTCCCACCAAACGTACCCGGCATCCGCAAACACGACGCCCTGCGCGACGAACGCCG
Source organism: Candidatus Poribacteria bacterium (assembly GCA_027625215.1). Taxonomy (GTDB): domain Bacteria; phylum Poribacteria; class WGA-4E; genus JAQBWJ01. Next base: position 1,942 of record JAQBWJ010000411.1, on the reverse strand, counting down.
GATGCGTCCAAAACACCTGACGCGCCTCGATGTTCACCAGCATCCGCCGCTGCCCGTCGAAGGCGTTCCGCGCATAGCCGCGCGCGCCGAAATCGTCGTCTAAAATCAACGTGAAGTCGTCCTGCATGTTCACCGCCGACACGAGGCTCATTCGCGCCGCGAGCATCCGGTCCAAACTGCCGCGCAGAAACAGCCGCGACTCCATCCGATGTACGATGTCCTGCCAGCCGTCGGGTCCGTTCCGCCCGTTCGCAAACACATGCGATCCCGACACGGAATACCTGCCGTCCCAAATCACCCGCGAGCCCGCCAACGGAAAACGGTCCGACTTGAGCGCGTCCCGTCCCCACCGTTTCACGAACCGCCACGACACCGACGGGCGCAGTTCGTCGTGATCGTTTTCCACCGACTGCAACCCGCCCCCAAGCGAAAACGTGACGCTCCGCCCCAACGGGATATCCTCCACCCGCCCAAGACGATTCACGTTCAACTCCTCCGCGAACGCGACCTTTTGAAGCGTCATGTTCACCCCGAACAACAGTTCCTGTTGAGACGGCAACGTTTCCGGCGAAAACTCGTACCGACGCGGATCGTCGTCATCCAGCGTCGAGAAGGAGGCGTACGGGATCACCGGCGTCGCCGCGAGCAACAGTTTCGAGTCTCGTTCCGCGTGGGACACCCATCCCGACAACTGCGTCTGATTGCGCGGCGATCCCCATGAGCGCGTCACGCTCAGGAACTGCCGCGTCGGGTGATGTTCCCACTCGCGGACGAACTTGCCGTTCCGTCGGTACTGTTGGATCGTGCCCGTTTCAAGCGCGAAGAAGTCGAACGCCCATTCCGTCCGCAACGAAAAAAGCGGGTGGCTGACGCGAAACAGCCATTCGTCGATCTCCGTGTCCGCCTGTTGGTTGTACGCCGTCGTCAGTTGCCAGCGGGACTGGAACAGGTTCGGCTCGAAGAACTCGACGCCGATCAGGTTGCGTCCGGTCGGCGCGTTGACCATCTCCTGCGCGACCGTCTGGTCGATCTCTCGACGGAAACGCAACTGCCATCGCTGCCCCGTGCCGGAGAAGTTCATGTCCTCGACGCTCGCCGCAAACCCGATTTTGCCGTCCAACACATCGCGCACGGACGTGCCGTCTCGGTCGCCCGTCAGCCGGAATCGCGGGATCACCGACCACAAGTCCTGCACGACGACGATCAGATCGACCCGACCCGTCTCGTCGTTCCATTCCGCGTGAATGACCGCTTCGCCGATGTACCGCTTGGAACGAAGGATCCGCTCGCTCTCCTGCAAGTCTTCTTCTTGGAACAGGTCGTCCGGTTGCATCAGCAGTTGCGCGCGAATCACCTCCTCGCGCGTGTGCTGCGCCCCCTGAACGACCACCTCGCCGATCCGCCCCTCGTTGACGCGCACGTTCACATAGTACCCGTCCGCGAACTCGTTCACCTTGGGCGGTTCAAACCGCGCAAACAGATACCCGTCCTCGTGGTACCGCCGCGCGACGGCGTCCAGCGCCTTGTTGAGAAGGGTCTCGTCGTAAGGCGACCCCTCCAGCGGCGCGATCAGGCGGATGAACTCGGACTTGTAGAGCGTGAACCCATACGGGGTGACGCTTTGCAGCGGCAGGTTCGTTTCGGAGGCGTCGACGCGCGGCATCCACGGTTCGAGTTGAGCGACGGCGGGAATCGAGGCGGCGACGCACAATACGCCGCAGATGAGATGGCGCACAAAGGTCGTTCGTTGGATCGTGAAACGACGCGACGACACGAACGACACCTCCCTCGTTGGTCTTTGTTTTGGCGGATTTTGCTTGCGTTGGGGTCGAACTTGGGGGTTAAACGCGCGAAGGATACCCTTCGGGTTGCATGGAATCGTCTTCCCGTTTGGATCGGTTGGAAAGCCACGTCTCGATCAGCAGCAGCGCCGTTCCGATCA
>JAQBWJ010000410.1 GCA_027625215.1 Candidatus Poribacteria bacterium | reverse complement strand
AGCGTAGGTACTCTTTCATCGTCTTTCCGCCGACCCGCTCAGTCGCGTTGTAGTGGCGAAACGCGAGAGGGTTCTTCGTGCCGGGACCCTCGTACTGAATCGTGCCGACGTTGGGGAAGTGCGCCATCCTAAAAACTCCCTGTCTTTACCATGCTTGAAGCGAGCGTGATTCGTCGTAATTGAAGTCGTGACTCTCCGCGCCGATAGTCGAAACAGTGTGACACGGACGCAGCAGTGATTCAATGTCACACCCGCCCATTGCGTCAGAATCAAGTGGCTCTTGAAGCGAGATTCATTGCTTCATCATCAAGCGCGTTCGACATCTTGTTGTGCGAATGCAGTTCCTGTCTCACGATAGAGGGTGCCGGAGCGGTTCTACGCAGCATTCGCGCCTTGGGATGTCTTTTTTGGCTGACCGCGTAGCAGGCAACGGCAAACTTGGGTGAATTGATCTAATCCCCAAACCGCCGCGGCAGCGTTGCTGCCCGTCGAGCGAAACCTGATTCTCCGCAGGTTGAGTGCACACAATCAATTCGGGGTCTTTGACAACGCGATACCAATCTTCATACAATCCGTTCAACCGATTTCACAAGAGGCTCAGGAAGATGCTGGGGAGAGAACCGATGCTCATCCCGTCCCTCACGACTCTCCTGAGGTCGAACGATTCCGATCAAACAAGATCGCGGAGGGGACACCTGTGTATAGATGGATTCTCGGCGTGGAGGCGTTCGCGCTTGCGTTGTCGGCGCAGGGGCAGGATGACGGGCTTGTCGGCTACTGGACGTTCGACGACGGCGACGGCGATACCGCCGTCGATTCCAGCGGCAACGGTAACGACGGCGCGCTCGTGCGCGGTCCCGAATGGGTGGACGGTCAGTTTGGCGGCGCGTTGCGATTCGACGGGACGCAACGTCATAAAGTCGAGGTACCCCACTCGGACTCGTTCGGCACGATCACGACGGGCGTGACCCTTGAGGCATGGGTTAATCCGGCGAACTTTAACTCGTGGGTCAGTTTCGGCGTGAAGGGCGACATCACCTACGGCATGTTCATCAACCCCTCCGCGTTCGTGCGGATCCACTACAGCGGTGGCACAACGCTCGATACGGCGGCGTCCATCCTCGCCGCAAACGAGTGGACGCATGTCGTCGGCACGTACGACGGCGCGCACGCCCGCATCTATATCAACGGCGAGATGGAGGCGGAGATCGCGTCCGCGCTCCCCGTCCCGGCGGGGACGGCGGCGTTCGTGATTGGCGGGACTTTGGAATCGCGCGACTGGTACACCGGGATGCTCGATGAGGTGCGCCTTTACAATCGAGGTCTGACGGAGGACGAGGTGCGCGCGAATATGGCGGGACCCACTCGAGCGGTCGAACCACGCGGCAAACTCGCAACGATGTGGAGCCGTGTCAAGTTAACGGGCGTTCGTTAGGCGGAACCGTTGCGTTTCCGGCGTTCGTCATTTTCGCCGAAGTCGTGTACTATAATGAAGTAACGGCGTCCGTCGGCTTTCTCGGAATATCACTGCGGCGGAACGCGAGGAGATTTATGCAGCACGCGGCGAAGACAACGGCGAACAAGAACAACGAGCAAAAACCTCGCGTCATCGGCACAGTCACATGGCGCAAAACCTCAAAAGCGGCGTGGATCACGTCGTTGGTTGTGCACGGCATCGCCGCGTTGATTCTGGCGATCATGTTGTTGATGCGAACGGATGTCGCCGACCTGAAAGAAGTGTTCGACGTGTCGTGGGTCGAGATGGAAACGCCGCCGGAAGTGAAGAAGCGGCTAAAAGTGCCGGAACAACCAACCCAACGCACCGACGAACGGTTCGCCCGCCGCGATCCCGAACGCCTGATGAAGCAGGCGAACAACCCGATGAATACGGTGATCCGCGAAACCGACCGCGTCGTCCAGAACGTCGAAATAAACGACGCCCCCGTCACCCAACGCCTCCCCGAACTGATGACGGCGGTCGACACAACGCTTAGTACCGACGTGACCGCCATCGCCCGAATGCAGTCGCTTTCCGCCCGTCCCGACGGACAGGGCAAACTCTCCGACCGCGCGCGTTCGCAAGGCTCAGGTCTCGGTTCGCAACTGTACAACAACGACGGTACGGACGGCGCTCTCGGAGGCGGCGGCAACCCAGGCATCAACGATCCGCTCAATATCATCGACTTCCTGAAAAAGGGCGGCGCGACGGGCAAGATCGTCTATGTTCTCGATGTGTCCGCGAGCATGGGCGCGGCGGGTTTGTACAAACTGGAACTTGCTAAGTCCTCGCTGATCGACCACATCTTTCTGCTGACAGAGCAGGACTCGTTCAACGTCGTCACCTTCTCCGCTCGCGTCGCGCGGATGCAGCCGGACATGTCTCCCGCAACAGGCGACAGCATGTCGAAGGCGAAGCAGTACCTTGACCGCTTCACGCAGGAGACGATCTCCGACAATCTCGGCACCAACACGTTGGGCGCGTTGCAGTCCGCCTTTGCGATGAAGCCCGATGTCGTCGTACTGCTGACGGACGGGTTGCCGACGAGCGCGCAGGGACAGTCGGTCGAGACGAGCCCCGATCTCATCATCCGCGCCGTCAAGCAGAGCAATGTGTCGGGCGCGGCGCTGTTCATCATCGGGCTGGAGATCGACCATCTTGGGGGTCCCGGCGAACTCTTGCTGCGTCAACTGGCGTCGCAGACGGGCGGACGCATCAAATTCGTCAGCCGCGACGACCTCGTTCGCTTTCAGGGGCGGATGCAGTCGAGAAACGTCCCGAACTGACGGCGGATGAAGATACTCCCACACCTTACAGACAACGACCTCCAACGCGATCAGGACGGCATCGTCCGCATACAACGCGCGGATTCGCTCGTGATGAGCGAGTACGGCGACGCCTTCCACGAGCGAGCTCAGGCGGCGAGGGCGCAGTACGGCGTCTCGGTCTTGGTTGTGTGCAATGTCGAATCGGATGAGGTGATTACCGCGCCGCTGGATTGGGAAGGCGCGTCGAACGTGATGCGGCTGGACGCCTCCATCTATCTCACCGCAAAGACCGCCCTCGAACGCGCCGACCGCGACAACGAGACGGTCGTGCTCATCTACCGCCAAAACGAAGACGCGCTCTCGATCTACACGTTTTCACCCGGCGTCGAGATTGAGAACGACTAACCTTCCCACGCTTTGGATCGTGCCTCCCATCTAGACAGGTCGAGGGGTTCGTGCTTTACTTGGCGGGACGAGTTCAGTCCCCGAGTTCGCGGATAAGGCGGAGTTTCACGACCTTGACGAACGGCTTCCAATCCACCGTCACATCGCCGCTCAAAGCGTCGGACGACCGCTCCGGCGTGACGTGGCGCGTGCTGCTGTTCGGGATTCCGCTCGTCGTGCTCGTCAGCGCGATTGTCTCGTATGCCGAACTTGTCGTGATGTATATTCAGATCGGATTCTTGCAGTTTCCGCCCGTCGTCGTTGGGGTGTTGTTCTTTTTGGTTGTCGGCAACAAGGTCTTCACGCGGATCGGCGCGCGGTGGGGGTTGAGTCGCCAAGAGATCATGTTGATCTACGCGATGTTGCTCATGTCGTCGATGGTGTCGTCGCGCGGGTTGATGGAGAAGTTGATTCCCGCGTTGGTCGCTGTCAACTACTTCGCCAACGAGGGCAACACTTGGCGCGAAATCTTCTTCCACCACATCCGTCCCGAACTTGTGCCGTTCGATCCGAGCGGTATCTTCAACCAAGACGTTGCGCGCCTGTTCTATGAGAAGGTGGATGATCCCGCGTTGATTCCTTGGGGCGTATGGGTCAGACCGTTGGCAGTGTGGGGGGTATTGGCGGGGTTCGTGTACGGGGCGTTTTTATGTTTGGCGGCGTTATTGCGGCGGCAGTGGGTCGATCACGAAAA
>JAQBWJ010000409.1 GCA_027625215.1 Candidatus Poribacteria bacterium | reverse complement strand
CGGGCGCGCTCTCTTTCGAGTTGGAAATCGACGGGCTGAAGGTCGGCAGCGTGACGCTCCCAATCTACGGACGGCATCACGTCTACAACGGGCTCGCGGCGGCGGCGGTCGGACACGTTCTGGGCGTGCCGGGCAAGACGATCATCGCCCGATTGGAGAACGCGAAGCCCCCGAAGATGCGCGTCGAACGGCGCGAGTACGACGGCGTGGTCTTCTTCAACGACGCCTACAACGCGAACCCGTCGTCCGTCCGCGCGGCGTTTCGCTTCCTCTCGGAGTTGAGTGTGACGGGTCGCCGTTGGGTCGTCTTGGGCGAAATGGCGGAACTCGGCGGCAACGTGGAGCGGTTGCACCTCGAACTCGCCGCCGAACTCTCTCCCGATTGGTGCGATGTGTTTCTCCCGCTCGGTCGATACGCCGACGGCATGGCGCTTGCCGCCCAACAGTCCGGCGTGCCTGCGATCCTTCGCTGCGCCAATCTGAACGAGGCGGCGCGACTCCTGTTCGACCTCGCCAAACCCGGCGACACGATTTTGCTGAAGGCGTCCAGACGGATGCAACTTGAACGGGTGTTGCAAGCGTATGAGGAGATGAGGCAATCACGCTAAATCGTCCTTCTGCGGAACATGCCCAAAAATGCTCTACTACCTTCTATATGAAGTGTTGCAGCCGTACTTTTCGCCGCTGCGCCTGTTCCAGTTCCACACCTTTCGCGCCGCCTACGCGACGATCATCGCGTTCCTCATTTGCCTGATTTTCGGCGCGTGGACGATCCGCAAACTACAGGTACTGAAGTTCGGACAACCGATCCGCCGCGTCGGGTTGGAGTCCCACTTCAAGAAGGAAGGCACGCCGACGATGGGCGGTCTGCTCATCATGGGCGCGTGGCTCACGGCGACGTTGTTGTTCGCCGACTTGTCGAACCCGCTTGTGCTGTTGGTGATGTTCGCCGCGATCTGGTTCGGCGCACTCGGGTTGGCGGACGACTGGCTCAAAGTGAAGCGCAACAACTCGGACGGGTTGTCCCCTCGATGGAAACTCGCGTTGCAGTTTCTAGGGTCGGTGGCAATCGGACTGTTTCTCGCGTTCCACCAATCCGGCGCGGACGTTGCCCCGACGCAGTTGGTCTTTCCCTTCGTCAAGCACTGGCAGCCGACGCTCCCCGTGTGGCTGTACGTCCCGTGGGTGGTGCTCGTGCTGATTGCGACGACGAACTCCGTCAACTTCACCGACGGGCAGGACGGGCTGCTCATCACGTCGTCCACGTTCGTCGTCGGGACGCTCGCGGTGTTATCCTACTTGGTGAGCCACGCCGTCCTCGCCGACTATCTCGACATTCCGCACATCCGCGAGGCGGACGAACTCGTCATCTACTGCACCGCGTTGGTCGGCGCGGGACTCGGCTTCCTCTGGTGGAACGCCTACCCCGCCGAGGTGTTCATGGGCGATGTCGGGTCGATGTCGCTCGGCGCGGCAATCGGCACGGTCGCGTTGGCGACGAAGCAGGAGTTGCTGCTCGTCATCATGGGCGGCATTTTCGTCGTCGAGGGGGCGTCCGTCATGCTGCAAGTGTGGTACTACAAACGCACGAAGAAACGCCTGTTCCGCATGGCGCCGATCCACCATCATTTTGAAAAGGGCGGCACGCCGGAGCCCAAAGTCACCGTCCGTTTCTGGATTATCGGGGCGATTCTGATGCTCGTCGCCCTCAGCACCTTGAAGATTCGATAATAATGACAACCCTCAATCTGCGTGAACGCTTGAACGGTACGACGGTCGCCGTCATCGGCTTGGGTCGCAGCGGACTCGCCGCCGGGATGGTCTTGGCGGAGCGCGGCGCGAACGTCGTCCTGAACGATTCGCGCAACAACGCGCAACTCGGCGCGGTGCGCGAAGCCGCCGAGTTCCCCGTGCTCGGGTGGGTGACGGGGGGTCATCCCGTTGAGTTGGCGGAGAAAGTCGATCTGATCGTCGTGTCTCCCGGCGTTCCGTACGACTTGCCGATGCTCGTCGCCGCGCGCGACCGAAACATCCCGACCATCGGCGAACTCGAACTCGCCTACCAACTGACCAACGCCCCTTTCGTCGCCATCACCGGCACGAAAGGCAAAACGACGACGACGACCCTCGTCGGACGGGTGCTCGACGGCAACGTGTCGGGAACGGTGCGGGTCGCCGGGAACATCGGCATTCCGTTGACGATGGAGGCTCCCCGCCTAACGGAACACGATACGCTTGTCGCCGAAGTGAGCAGTTTTCAGTTGGAAAGCATTGTCGATTTCCGACCTCGAATCGGCGTGATGCTGAACCTCTCGGCGGACCACCTTGACCGCCACGTCACAATGGAAGCGTATCTCGCCGCGAAACGCCGCCTGACGGAGAATCAAACGGCGGACGACCTGCTCATCCTCAACGACGATGACGAGGCGTCGCGTTCGTTCGCGGAGATCACAAAGGCGAAAATCCGACGCTTTTCACTGGAACGTCCCGTCGGGGAAGGCGCGTTTATTAGGGATGCCGCGTTCGTCTGGCGAGATGGTTCCCGCGAAACGGTCGTCGGCAGTGCGGACGACCTCCGCGTGCCGGGACGCCACTTCACGGCGAACGCGCTCGCCGCGCTGTCGGCCGCCCTCTCGATGGGCGTGTCTCCCGACGCGGCGATGGCGACGCTCCGCGATTTCGAGGGGCTCCCGCACACGTACGAGACGGTGCGCGTCCTGAACGGCGTCCGCTACGTGAACGACACGAAGGCGACCAATGTGGCGGCGGTCACAGCCGCCTTGAACGCGACAAGCGAGAGGGTCGTGCTCATCATGGGCGGCGTCGATAAGGGGAACGAGTACGACGAACTGGTCTCGCTCGTCGGCGAGAAAGCGCGCCATCTCACGTTGCTGGGTCCGAACGTGGCGCGATTGGAAGCCGCGTTTCAGGGGATCGTCCCCACAAGCCGCGCCGCCTCGATGCGCGAGGCAGTACAGTTATCCGCGAAGATCGCTCAGTCCGGCGACTGCGTCTTGATGTCGCCCGGACACGCAAGTTTCGACCTGTTCACCGATTGGAAGGAACGCGGGAATGCGTTTAGGGAAGCGGTCAATGAACTCTCCTGACGGACAGTCCGTCGCCCGCAAGGTCGCCGATTTTCGCGTGAAGATGCCCGGTCTGGCGCGTCACCACGACACGGTTGAGCGTCCGTCCATGCTGTCGCGCGTCGATCCGATCCTGTTGTTCAGCGTCGTCTGCCTGCTCGTCATCGGTTTGGTGATGGTATACAGCGCGAGCGCGGCGCTTTCGGCGGAAGAAACGGGCAACTCCCTGCATTACATGCAGCGTCAGGTTGTCGGCGCGGTGTTGGGCGGGCTGTTGTTGTTCCTCGCGTTGAAACTGCCCGTGCGGTTCTATTCGCGCCACGCGAAGCACGCAATTCTCCTAAGCGTCGTGTTGATGCTCCTCGTCTTCGTGCCGTTCATCGGGATGCCCGTCGGCGGCTTCCACCGCTGGATTCGGCTGATCGTGCTGCCGTTCCAGCCCGTCGAGTTCGTGAAACTTGCGGTGATCCTCTACGTCGCCCATTTCCTCAGCATGGGCAAGAAGAACATGCGGTCGTTCTCGAAAGGCATCCTGCCGAGTATGATCGTCATGATGCTGTTCGTCGCGCTGCTGATCTTCCAGCCGGACTTCGGTTCGGCGGTGCTGTTGTGCGGCATCGTCTTTGCGATGTTGCTGGCGGGCGGCGCGCGCCTGACCCACTTGGGCATGTTGGGCGCGGTGACGGCGATCCCCGGCTACTTCCTCATCGCCACGAACGAGTACCGCGCCGAACGCTTCCGCACCTATCTGAAATGGATCGGCGGCACGGAGATCGCGCCGGATGACAAAGGCTACCAAATCTGGCAGTCGTACAATGCGTTCA
>JAQBWJ010000408.1 GCA_027625215.1 Candidatus Poribacteria bacterium | reverse complement strand
GACGGAACTGCGGTTCGCCATCCGCGAGGGCGGACACACCGTCGGAGCGGGTGTCGTCACGAAAGTGGTTGAATAACACTAGACAATGAACGCGCTTGGGGGCTTTCTTCCAAGCGCGTTCGACTGTCAGCGGATGAGTGGGGATAACGGATGCCCGCAACGATACGCATCAAATTAAAATCCTTCGACTACAGACTGTTGGATCGGTCTGTGTCGGAGATCGTAGACACGATTAAGCAAACGGGAGCGATCGTCAAGGGACCCGTGCCCCTGCCGACGGACCGAAGTGTTTGGACGGTCAACCGAGGCACCAATATCGACAAAAAGTCGCGCGAGCAGTTCGAGATGCGCGTCCACAAACGCCTCGTTGACGTAACCGACTACACGCCGAAGACGATGGATGCCCTGCGTCAACTCGATCTCCCGTCGGGGATCGCCATTGACGTCACGATCAAGTAAGGCGTGGTCAGGCTGACACAGCATTGGTAAGGGGACTCCGGGATGAGCGCAGGAATAATCGGGAAAAAGGTCGGGATGACGCGCATCTTTGACGCCACAGGCGCCGCAATCGCCGTGACGGTCATCGAAGCGGGTCCCTGCCCGGTCGTGCAAGTGAAGTCGGTTGCGACGGACACCTACAACGCCGTTCAACTGGGTTTCGGCACGAAGAAGCGCCCCAATCGCCCCATGAGCGGTCATTTTCAGAAGTCGAGCACGGCTCCGTCCCAACATCTTCGAGAGTTTCGGTTGGACGGTCCCGAGCAACATTCGACGGGCGAGGTCATCAATGTGACCGACCTGTTCAATGAAGGCGATCTCGTCGACGTGACGGGGATCACGAAGGGCAAAGGGTTCGCGGGCGTCGTGAAGCGTCACGGCTTCAAGGGCGGACGCGGCTCGCACGGGAGCGAAAAAGACCTCCGTCGTCCCGGCTCCATCGGGACGAGCGCGTGGCCCTCTCGCGTGCCGAAGGGTCGCAAGATGGGCGGTCACATGGGGCATGTCCGCTCGACGGTTCAAAACCTCCGCGTGATTCAGACAAACGCGGACCGACATCTGTTGGTCGTCAAAGGCGCGGTGCCGGGACCGAACAACGGGCTGGTCATCATTCGCAAGGCGGCGAAAGCAGCCAGCGGCGGGTAAGCGCAGTCAAAACGCCGAGCACGAAACTTGAAGGCTTGGGAACGATGAAACAATTGGAAGTCCAAAATCAGAGCGGCGCGGCGGTTTCGACCGTTGACGTTCCCGATCTGCTGGCGGAAGGCAAAGTCAACGGAGCGGTGCTGCATCAGGTCGTTGTCGCGCATCTGGCGAATCAGCGTCAGGGCAATCAGGCGACGAAGACGCGCGCGCAGGTCGCGGGCAGCGGCAAGAAACTGTTTCGGCAAAAGGGGTTGGGTCGCGCGCGCATGGGCGATATTCGGTCGCCGATCCGCGTCGGCGGCGGGACGATCTTCGGACCTCAGCCGCGCAGTTACCGACAGTACACGCCGAAGAAGATGCGCCGCGTCGCGTTGGTGTCCGCGCTGAGAGCGAAGTTCCAGGAAAAAGGCGCGGTGAAGGTCGTCAACGAGTTTCCCGGAGCGGACCAAACGCCGAAAACAAAAGCGGTCGTCGCTGCGTTGAAGGCGATTGGCGCAGGAAGAAAGAAAACGCTCATCGTGTTGCCGGAACCGAACGTGTGGGTCTACCGCTCGGCGAAGAACCTGCCGAAGGTGACGGTCACGACGGCTGATCTGGTGAACACGTTTGAAATCCTGCACCACGACATCATGGTGTTGTTGCCGGGATCGGTCGATGGGTTGATGAAACGCGCCGGTGGCGCGTCGGAAGCGGAGGCGTCCTAATGGCGTTGAGCCCCTACGAAGTGTTCCGACGACCGCTGTTGACGGAGAAATCGACGATACAGCGCGACAAGTACACCGAGCGCAAGGGCAAAGAAGACCTCGTGAAGTACACGCTCGAGGTGGACCCGCGCGCGACGAAAGTGGACATCAAAGCGGCGATGGAACAACTGTTCCCCGAGTCGCAGGGCAACATCGTCCAGATCAATACGCTACGGATGAAGGGCGTTATCAAAGACGCCGACAAGAGCCGTCGCGGTCGACGGTTTCGTCCCGGCAAAACGTCGCTGCGAAAGAAAGCGGTCGTGACGTTGGGCAACGGAGCGACGATCCCACAGTTTGAAGGCTTCTAAAGCCGATTACGTTCCGAACCCCCCGGCAGAGGTCGGGAGGGACGCAGGGAGTTGGGAAGATGGTAAAGAAATACAATCCGTTCACACCGTCGCGACGGTATATGACGACGTCCGATTTCAAGGAAATCACGAAGTCGACGCCGGAAAAATCGCTGACGACCGGAAAACAGCGGATCAGCGCTCGCAATTCGCAGGGTCGGATTACGATGCGACGACGCGGCGGCGGTCACAAACGACGCTACCGCCTCATCGACTTCAGACGCGACAAGCACGGCGTCGCGGCGACGGTCGAAGCGATTGAGTACGACCCGAACCGTTCCGCGCGCATCGCGCTGCTGAATTACGAAGACGGTGAAAAGCGCTACATCCTCGCCCCGTTGGGGTTGGAAGTCGGAGCGACCGTCCAGTCGGGACTGGGCGCGGAAATCCGTATCGGGAACTCAATGCCGATGACGCGCATCCCCGTCGGCTCGGTGATTCACAACATCGAGATGCGCCCCGGCAAAGGCGGACAACTCGTTCGCAGCGCGGGCAGCGGCGCGCAACTGATGGCGCGTGAAGGCAAGTATGCGACGGTCTTGCTGCCGTCGGGCGAGTCGAGAAACGTGCTGTCGGCGTGTTTTGCGACGCTCGGACAGGTCGGCAACGTCGATCACGAGAACGTCGTGATCGGTAAAGCGGGTCGTTCGCGTTGGCTTGGGCGTCGTCCGAAGGTGCGCGGCGTCGTGATGAACCCGGTCGATCACCCGCATGGCGGCGGGGAAGGCAAATCGTCCGGCGGGCGGCATCCGGTGACGCCTTGGGGCGTGCCGACGAAGGGTCACAAGACGCGCAAACGCAAGAATCCGTCCGAGCGGCTCATCATTTCGCGGCGCAAACGGAAACGACGTTAATTAAGGGGTTAGTCGATGGCGCGTTCAATTAAAAAGGGACCGTTTGTAGACGACCATCTGATCAAGAAGGTCGAGGCGTTGGAATCGAGCGGCGACCGTGGCAAGGTGATCCGCACCTGGTCGCGTCGATCCACGATCATCCCGGACTTCATCGGGCATACGTTTTTGGTTCACAACGGCAGGAAGTTCTTTCCGGTCTTCATTCTCGAGACGATGGTCGGTCACAAACTGGGCGAATTCGCCCCGACCCGTTCGTTCCGAGGTCACCGCTCCGGCGGCGGCGCGTAATCTCGCTAAGAGACCGGCAGAGGCAAGCATCAAAGGGTTGACGACGCATGAACGGAGCGCGAGCCACACTTAAGAACGCCCCGGTGTCGCCGCAGAAGGCGCGGCTGATCGCCGACTTGATTCGCAAGAAGTCGGTGCTGGAAGCGCGGAACATTCTGCTGTTCAGCGACAAGAGAGGCGCACGACTCGTCGGGAAACTGCTCGACTCGGCGATCGCAAACGCTCAGGAACTCGAAGCGAACGAACAGTGGCACGAGGGCGGCGAGATCGACGAGGAAACGCTGGTCGTCAAGACCATCTTCGTGGATGAAGGCGTCCGCATGAAGCGGATTCAGCCGCGAGCGCGCGGGATGGCGTTCCGCATCATCAAGCGCCGTTGCCACATCACCGTCGAAATCGACGACCGCGCCGAGTAAGGTTCCAAAACGGCAATGAGGGAGAGTTCGCAAATGACGACGAAAACGTGTATTGGGAGCGCTCGGCTCGTATAAGGAGTACTGTGTGGGTCAGAAAACGCATCCGCGAGGGTTACGGCTC